>NZ_LZJD01000008.1:0-103916 GCF_001666875.1 Mycobacterium sp. E802 | reverse complement strand
GGGCGACGACGAGGTGCGGCGGGCCATGGAGGCACTGCCCGATTTCCAGCGGGTCATCGTGTACTACGCCGACGTCGCGTGCTTCCGGTACAAGGAGATCGCTGAGCTCATGGACATTCCGGTTGGCACTGTGATGTCGAGGTTGCACCGGGCGCGTCGCAATCTGCGTAAGCTGCTCGCCGAAACTGCGGTTGCCAGAGGGTATCTGGCCCGGAGTCAGGACAACGGCACGGCAGCCTGAACCTTACCGGCGTCGCGGCCGATGCCACGGTCCCGGGCCACGTCGGCGAGCAACTCCCGCAGCCGCTTTCGTCCGCGGGCCAGTCGGGACATCACGGTTCCGACGGGTGTGCCCATCAGGGCGGCGATTTCGCGGTAGTGGTAGCCCTCGACGTCGGCGAAGTACACGGTCATCCGGTTGGCCGCAGGGATCGCGTCCAGTGCGTCCGCGATGTCGTCGTCGCGCATCGCTTCGAGCGCTTCCACTTCCGCTGACCGCAAACCCGAAGATGTATGCCGCCCCTCGGCGGACACCTGCCAATCGGTGATGTCTTCACACAGTTGCTCACCCACGGCGCGTTGGCGGGCGCGATAGCTGTTGATCCAGTTGTTGTACATGATCCGAAACAGCCATGCGCGCGCATTCGATCCTGGCTTGAACGTGTGAAAACCGCTGTAGGCCTTGAGAAGTGTCTCCTGCACGAGGTCTTCGGCATCCGCGGCGTTGCGCGTGTATCGCCGTGCGGCCCCATAGAGTTGATCCAACAGCGGCAGCGCGTCGCGCTCGAACCGCTCCACCCGCCCGTCGTCGTTCATACCTGCAGCATCACATCTGAACATAACTTGAGGTCAAGCGATTTTCGGACACGTGGCTGCCGCCGGCCCGCACTGCCGGTATTGAAGGCATGTATCCCGCCGTCACCTTAGGCTCATCGGTTATGAATCGACTCGATCGCTTCTTCGAGATTTCGGCCCGTGGTTCGACGGTGCCCTCCGAGATCCGCGGAGGCCTGGTCACCTTCATCGCGATGGCCTACATCATCGTGCTGAACCCGGTGGTCCTGTCCGGCTCGGCTGACGTCGACGGCAACAAACTCGAGTTCGCCCAGGTTTCGGCCACCACCTGCCTGGCCGCAGGTGTGATGACGATCCTGTTCGGCATCGTCGCGCGGTTACCGTTCGCATTCGCAGCCGGCCTTGGCATCAACTCGTTTCTGGCCACGACCGTGGTGGGCACCCTCACCTGGCCCGAAGCCATGGGCCTGGTGGTCATCGACGGCGTCATCATCGTCGCGCTGGCGGCCAGCGGCTTCCGGCGTCTCGTGTTCGACGCGGTCCCGATGCAACTCAAACTCGCCATCACGGCAGGTATCGGCCTGTTCATCTTGTTCATCGGCCTGGTCGACGCCGGATTCGTCGGCTCGACCGGCCTGCCGTCTCCCCCGGTCGGGCTCGGCACCGGCGGCGTCGGCTCGATCAACACCGTGCCGACCGTCGTCTTCGTGTTCACCTTGTTGGTGACCGGCATCCTGGTAGCGCGGAAAGTGCGTGGCGGCATCCTGATCGGCCTGGTGACGGGCACCGTGGTGGCCGTCATCGTCGAGGCGATCTGGCATCTGGGGTCGGCTCAGGACAAGCCCGGCGGCTGGGGACTGTCGGTGCCCACGTTGTCCGGATCACCGTTCGCCCTGCCGGACCTGTCGTTGGTCGGCGAGGTCAGCCTGGGCAGCTTCAGCCGGATCGGCGCCTTGGCCGCGATGATGTTGGTGTTCACCCTGGTCTTCGCGAACTTCTTCGATGCCATGGGCACGATGACGGGGTTGTCCCGGGAGGCCGGGCTGTCCGACTCCCAGGGGAACTTTCCGCGACTGCGCTCGGCGCTGATCGTCGAGGGCGCCGGCGCCGTCGTCGGCGGGTCCGCCTCGGCCTCGTCGAACACCGTCTTCATCGAATCCGGCGCGGGTATCGAGGAGGGCTCGCGCACCGGGTTCGCCAATCTGATCACCGGGCTGCTGTTCCTGGCGGCGATGTTCGTCGCGCCACTGGCCTCCATCGTGCCCACCGAGGTCGCCGCGGCCGCGCTGGTGATCGTCGGCGCGATGATGGTCTCGCAGCTGCGCCACATCGACCTCTCGGAGTTCTCGGTGGCCCTTCCGGTGGTCCTCACCGTGGCGACCATGGCGTTCAGCTATTCGATCGCCAACGGCATCGGCGTGGGCTTCGTGGCCTGGGCCGTGCTGCGGTCGGCCGCGGGCAAGGCCCGTGAGGTCAGTCCGCTCCTGTGGATCGTGGCGGCCGGCTTCATCCTGTACTTTGCCCGCGGCTGGATCGAGTCACTCATCGGCATGTAGGTGCCGGTAGCCTTCACGGTCATGGGGATCACGGCATGAGCGCCGGCCTGTTCGGCTTGCTCGACGACATCGCAGCGCTGGCCCGGCTGGCCGCGGCGTCGATCGACGACATCGGCGCCGCGACGGGTAAGGCCACCGCCAAGGCGGCCGGCGTGGTGATCGACGACACCGCGGTCACGCCGCAGTACGTCCACGGCATCACCGCGGACCGCGAGCTGCCGGTGATCAAGCGCATCGCGATCGGATCGCTGCGCAACAAGATCCTGTTCATCCTGCCTGCGGCACTGCTGCTCAGTCAGTTCGCGCCGTGGCTGCTGACGCCGATCCTGATGGTCGGCGCCACCTACCTCTGCTATGAGGGCGCCGAGAAGGTCTGGGGACGCTTCCTCGGCCACGCCGCGCACGGCTCGCACGGCGAGCCCACCACGGCCGTCGGCGGGGACGCCGAAAAGTACATGATCACCGGCGCGATCCGGACCGACTTCATCCTGTCCGCCGAGATCATGGTGATCGCGCTCAACGAAGTCGCCAACCAGACCTTCTGGCCGAGGCTGATCATCTTGGTCATCGTCGCGCTGGTGATCACCGCCGCGGTATACGGCGTCGTGGCCGGCATCGTGAAGATGGACGACATCGGCCTGCTGTTGGCCCAGCGATCGTCGAAGGTGTCACAGAAGATCGGGCGCGGCCTGGTCGCCGGGATGCCCAAGCTGCTGTCGGCGCTGTCGACGATCGGCACGGTGGCGATGCTCTGGGTCGGTGGACACATCCTGCTCGTCGGCACCGACACCCTGGGCTGGCACACCCTCTACGGGTGGGTTCACCACGCCGAGGAGGCAGTCCGACATGCCGTGGGCGGCGGGTTCGGTGGCGTGCTGGCCTGGCTGACCAACACCGCGGCATCCGCGGTCATCGGCCTGGTGGTCGGCACGGTCGTGGTGGGCGTCATGCACGTGCTGCCGTTCGGCAAGAAGAAGGATGCCGACGCCTAAGAACTGACGCCTAAGAACTTCGGAGCCGCGGCCGCAACCGCTCATCGGCGATTTCAAGCCCTTGCCGCACATCCTCGATCAGGGCCAAACTCTCTGCGATCAGCCCGACGGCCCTGACGTCGTGTGGCGCCGGGGCCGGTGTCTCACCGAGCCGGTCTGCCGCCCGCGCCAGCACCGTGACCGCGCCCGTACCGTTGCCGCGCTGGATATGGGTGATGCCCACGGCAAGTTGGGCCAAGCCCTGCCACATCGCGCGGTGTGCCGGTGGCGCTTGCTTCCACGCCGCTTCGAGTACCTCGTGGGCGTTGAACGCCAGGCCCTGATCCAACAGCCGTTGCGCGTAGGCCAGTGACTCGTCGGCCGACAGCGCGAGATCGTCGGGGATGCGGGGCACACCCTGGCTGCCGTGCGGCAATGGCCGGCCCAGGGCATCGCGGGGCCGGCTGTTGCGGGCCTTGCCCGATTCGTCACGATCCCGGTCATGATCGGTCATACATCGATTCTCCGCGATACCCATTTCTCCGGCGCAAATCCATGAGCCGTCAAGAACATTTGTGTGCCACGTGACTTCACGTGCCATACTGAGCCCGGACGTTTTTGGTACGTCCGGATTCACAAGAGAGAAGTAAAATATGGCACAGGGAACTGTGAAATGGTTCAACGGCGAAAAGGGCTTCGGCTTCATCGCTCCTGACGGCGGCGCCGCTGACGTCTTCGTTCACTACTCTGAGATCACCGGAAGCGGATTCCGCTCCCTCGATGAGAACCAGCGAGTCGAGTTCGAGATCACCCAGGGTGCCAAGGGCCCCCAGGCAGTGGGAGTCACGGCGATCTGATCGCCCCCAAGATCTGACAGTGGGCTGGTACGGATGACTTCCGTACCAGCCCATTTCGTTTCATCCTGACGAAACGGCAGCAGTCCCAAGGTATCTGGCGAGCGTTCTCGCGGTCGACGTCAGCCGTTCGATGCCCGCACCGCGGGCAGGATCAGCGTGTCGATGACATCCCGGATGAACGCGGCATCGATGCCCTGCCCGCTGATCACCCGCATCAGGCACATCCCGGTCATCACGTCGGCGACCAGTGACCAGTCCTTCTCGGCCGATACCTCCCCGCGAGCGGCGGCCTGCTGCAGGATGGCCGTCACCACGCGTCTGCCCTTGAGCAGCATCAGATCGTCGAGGGCCGAGGCCAGATGGGGATCGTGCGTCGCCTCGACGGCGGCCCGCAGCACCAGATCGTAGGAGAAGCGTTCCTCGTCGTTGCGGATCG
Source organism: Mycobacterium sp. E802 (assembly GCF_001666875.1). Classification (NCBI taxonomy): domain Bacteria; kingdom Bacillati; phylum Actinomycetota; class Actinomycetes; order Mycobacteriales; family Mycobacteriaceae; genus Mycobacterium; species Mycobacterium sp. E802. The sequence continues at coordinate 99,301 of NZ_LZJD01000008.1, read as the reverse complement.
CACGACGCACCAGTTCGTCGAAATCGCCTTCCAGACTGCCGGTGTCGGGCGCGTCGTCATCCATCAGATCGGGCCGCCAGTACACCAGCGCGTCGGTGATCAACGCCGCCTTCGAGGACCAGCGCCGGTAGATCGCCGCCTTGCCCACACCGGCCCGCGCGGCGATGTCGTTCATGTTGGTGTCGACATAGCCGTTCTCGGCCAACGCCGCCAATGCCGCATCGAGGATCGCCGCGTCACGCGACCGGTCGAGCCGGCCGTCGGTGCGGCGCCGCAGCTTTGACGCGGCATCGGGGGGATGATCTCGGCCAGACATCACGTTCACGCCGTGGTCGGCGGGATGGGTGCGGTGTGGGCATCGGCGGCATCAGCATCCGTGCCGCCACCATCCAAGGCCTGCTTGCGCTCGCGGTCGAGGCGCCCCTGCCGGGTGATCTCAAAAGTGTTGAGCGGCCACCAGAACCAGCGGCCCAGCGCTGCCGCGATCGACGGCGTCATGAACGCCCGCACGATCAACGTGTCGACGATCAGTCCGATGCCGATCGTCATACCGAGCTGGCCGACCACCCTCAGGTCCGACACGATCATCGACATCATGGTGAAGGCGAACACCAGGCCCGCAGCGGTGACGACCCGTCCGGTGGCCCCGATACCGCGGATGATGCCGGTGTTGAGCCCCGCGTGGATCTCTTCTTTGAAGCGAGAAACCACGAGCAGGTTGTAGTCGGAGCCGACCGCCAACAGGATCACGATCGACAACGGGATCACGATCCACTGCACGCCGAGCCCGAGGATGTCCTGCCAGAGCAACACGGACAATCCGCACGCGGTGCCCAGGGATGCGGCCACCGTGCCGACGATCACCAAGGCGGCGACCACACTTCGGGTGATGATCAACATGATCGCGAAGATGAGGATCATCGCGGCGATCACCACGATCATCAGATCGGTTTTCACACCGTCCTGCATATCGCTGTAGAGCGACGCCGTTCCGGCCAGCGACACCTTCGCATTGGCCAACGGGGTGCCCTTGAGCGCGTCGGCGACAACACCTTTGAGGTCACGAACGTGGTCGATGCCCTCGACCGAGGCGGGGTCGCCCTGGTGGGTGACGATCATCCTGACCGCCTTGCCGTCGGGTGACATGAACATCTTGACCGCACGGTTGAAGTCAGGGTTCTCGAACACATCCGGCGGCAGATAGAACATGTCGTCGTTCTTGGCCTGATCGAAGTACAGGCCGATCTCCGTCGCGCCTTTGGCAGCCTCTTGCTGCGCCGCCTGGGTGCCGGCCATGGTGCTGTGGGTCGCGATCATGAAGTCGCGCATCGTCTTCATCGTGCCGATGGTGTCCTGCAGGACCGGCAGCATCTGCGGCAGCAGCTTGTCCAAGCGGTCTATGTCGCCGGTGAGGCCCTGTATCTGGTCGGCAAGTTCGTCAATCCCGTCGAGGGTGTCGAAGATCGACCGCAGCGAATGGCAGACCGGGATGTCGTAGCAGTGCGGCTCCCAGTAGAAGTAGTTGCGGATGGGGCGGAAGAAATCATCGAAATCGGCCAGGTGGTCACGCAAATCGTTTGTGGCATCGGCCATGTCGTGCGTCTTGCCGGCCATGCTGTGCGTGACTTCGGTCATCTCTTTCGTGATCTCGTACATGCGTTCCATGCTGGCGACGGTTTTACTCATCTCGTCGGCCTGTTCGAGCATCTGCGCGGAGTTGTCGTTGTTGAACTTGGCGGCCTGCAACGTGCTGGCGTTCTGTGCGCCGAGCAGGAACGGGATCGAGCTGTGTTCGATCGGCGCGCCCAATGGCCGGGTGATGGTCTGCACCCGTTCGATGCCCCGCATGTGCATCACGTTCTTGGCGACCTTTTCGATGACGAGCATGTCCGAGGGCGTGCGCAGATCGTGATCGGCCTCGAGCATCAGCAGCTCGGGGTTCATCCGAGCTTGGGAGAAGTGCCGATCGGCAACGCCCATGGCGAGGTTCGCCGGCATATCGGCGGGGGTGAACTCCTTGTCGTTGTACTGCGGCACATAGGTCATCAAGGCGATGAAGCCGACGACCGCGACGAGACTGGTGACGAAGACGATGGGGATGGGCCACCGCACCACGGAGGTACCGACCTTGCGCCAACCCGGCGACGCGATCTTGTGCTTGGGATCGAGCAGACCGAACTTCGACGCGATGGTCAGGACGGCGGGCGCCAACGTCAGTCCGGCGATGATGATCACCAGAACCGCGATGGCACATGGCAGACCCATGGTCTGGAAGTACGGAAGCGTGGTCATGGTCAGGCACAGGCAGGCCCCGACGATCGTCAATCCGGAGCCCAGGATGACGTGCGATACGCCGCTGTAGGCGACATAGAACGCGTCTTCCCGATCGAGGCCTTTCGATCTCTCCTCGTGATATCGGCCGAGGAGGAAGATCACGTAGTCGGTGCCCGCGGCCAGCGACAGCATCGTCACCATGCTGACCGCGTACGGAGTCAAGCCGATGATGTTCAGGTACCCGGCAGCGGCCGTAACACCCTGTGCGGCAAATAGTTCCAGAAGAATGACAACCATCGACACGAGCAACGTCACGACGGAGCGGTAGACCGCGAGCAGCATCACGATGATGACGCCGACCGACACCAACTCCATTTTCGCCATGCTTTGGTGTCCGGCGACCTGGGTATCGGCGTTGAGCACGCTGTTGCCGGCGACATGGGCGCTGATACCAGGCGGTGCGGGTACCGAGGCCACGATGTCACGCACGGCGGCCACCGACGCGTAACTCTGGCTGGTGCCCTGGTCCCCAGCGAGGAAGATCTGCACGTAGGCGGACTTACCGTCCACGCTCTGCGAGCCGGCGGCGGTCATCGGATCGCTCCAGAAGTCCTGGACGTTCTGGACGTGCTCGGTATCGGCCTTCAGTTTGGCGACGATCTCGTCGTAGTACTTGTGTGCGGCCGCACCGACCGGCTCGTCGCTCTCCAGCACGACCATCGCCGAGGAGTCCGAATCGTACTGCTGGAACACCTTGCCGATGTTCAGCATCGCCTTGTAGGAGTCCGCGCTGGTGGGACTCAGCGGCACCGAACGGGAAGCCGCAACCTCGTCGAGTGACGGGACAAGAATCCCCAGGGCGATCGTCAGGAGCACCCAGAACACGATGATCGGCAGCGAGAAGATCCGGACCATGTGGCCGATGAACGGCCGGTGTGGTTTCGCGTGCGCGTTGTTGCTCATACGGATTTCACCAAGCAGTAGATGAACGGTTTGAAGGTGTCGGTACTCGTCCGGTCGTCGCGCACGTCGTCATCGACAGTCACTCGGCATCCGAGGTCTGTGACGTTCCGTTCGCCCTGCGCCATGATGTTGGCCGACATGGACGGCAGCGTCGTCACGATCGTGAATGACCAAGGCAACGGGGCATTTTCGATGAGGTTGGGTTGACCGTATTCGTCGAGATAATTGATGTTCGCGGTGCCCCCGGACCCGGTGATCTCGTATTTGATGTGCTTCGGATTGAAGTTCTCGGTGATTCCGGCACCCTCTGCCGAGTTCGGTTCGTGCTGGCCGGTACCGCGGATCCGAAGGATCGCGTATGCGCCCAGGCCGACGACCACCACCAGGGTGAGCGGTATCCACGCTTTTTTGAGCAACCTGAACACCTTGCGCCTCCCCGACGTGCCGCTTCACGAAACTTACCCAGACGGAACTCCAGTTCCGCCTAAGAGAACGCTGTGTACTGTACTCGCCCACCCTTCGATCGGCGATTCGGTGTCTACTCGGCCAGGAACCGCTCGAGTCCGGCGATGACGATGTCGAGGTTGAAGTTGAAGTCGAAGTCTCCGGCCGCGATCACATCGCTGCCGCGCTGCGCCACTACGCCACTGAGCAGTGGAAAGTCGCTGGACGCAAGGTCTTTCAGGGCGCGCACCACTTCGGGTGTCTGATGGTGCAGGCGGGACTGGGCCGTGCCGAGTACGTCGTGCGCAGCCGACATCGCCAGCCCGGACACCAGGGTCAGCACCCGCCCGGCGTCGTCGATGTGGAATCCGGCCGAGCTCAGGGCGGCAAGCACCTGCTCAGCGAGAGCCAAGCTGGCCGCGCCGCCGGTGCCGCTCAATCGGAAACTGGTGGCCGTCACGCCGAGTTTGAGCACACCCTGACGAATGGCACTGCCATAGGCCCGAAGGATCTCCTGCCAGGACGCGCCCTCGGGCAACTTGATCGCCCGCAACTCGTGGTCGAACAAGTCGGCCACGACGAGCTCGAGCAGTCCGTCGCGGTCACCGACGTAGTAGTGCAACGTCGTGCGATCTACACCGAGGGCATCGGCCACGGCCTGCATCGTCAACGCGCCCGGGGCGATTGCGCGGGCCGCGGCAACGATCTGCTTCTGATCGATGCGCGGTGGCCGGCCTCGTCCCCGACGCGGCGCGTTTTCGGTGCTCACGCAGCAAATTCTAGTAGCGACAGGCGGACACCACGGCATCCTCTTCCTTTTTTCTCACGGGCGTGGAAAACTGCCCGAAACCAGAGAAGGGAGCCGCCACCGTGTCACAGAGTTCTCCATACCGGGTGGTGCAGTGGACGACGGGAAACGTCGGCAAGAGTTCGGTGGCGGCCATCGTGAAGAACCCGACGCTGGAACTGGTGGGGTGCTACGCCTGGTCGCCGGACAAGGCCGGCAAGGACGTGGGCGAACTCGTCGGCATCGAACCCCTCGGGATCACCGCCACCAATGACGTCGAGGCGCTGCTGGCCCTCAAACCCGATGTCGTGGTGTACAACCCGATGTGGATCGACGTCGACGAACTGGTCGAGATCCTCTCGGCCGGCGTCAACGTCGTCGCGACCGCGTCCTTCATCACCGGGCACAACCAGGGCGAGGGCCGAGACCGCATCGCCGAGGCCTGCCGCAAGGGCTCCTCGACGATGTTCGGCTCCGGCATCAGCCCCGGCTACGTCAACCAGCTGGCCATCGTCGCCGCCGGCATCTGCGACCGGGTGGACAAGATCACCGTCAACGAGGCCGCCGACACCACGTTCTACGATTCGCCGGAGACCGAGAAGCCCGTCGGATTCGGCCAGCCCATCGACCATCCCGACCTGCAGGCCATGACCGCCCACGGCACCGGGGTGTTCGGCGAGGCGGTGCGGATGATCGGCGACGCGCTGGGCATCGAGTTCGACGAGGTCCGCTGCGATGCCGAATATGCCAAGACCACAGCGGATCTCGATCTCGGCTCGTGGACGATTCCGGCCGGCGGTGTCGCCGGGGTGTTCGTCAGCTGGAAGGGGATCGTCGGCGAGACCACGCGCGTCGAGCTCACGCTGCGGTGGCGCAAAGGCCAGACGCTGGAACCCGATTGGCAGATCGATCAGGACGGCTGGGTCATCGAGGTGGCCGGGCGCCCGACCGTGACGATGAAGGTCGGCTTCCTCCCACCCCCCGATTTCGAGGCCACGACCCTGGAGGAATTCATGGTGTTGGGCCACATCATGACGGCCACTCCCCCGATCAACGCGATCCCGGCCGTGGTCGAGGCCGCCCCCGGCATCGTCACCTACAACGATCTGCCGCTGATCCTGCCGCGGGGCGTGGTGCCGACGAGCTAGGCGCTGCCACCGGCCGACACAATGTAACGACGAGCCTCGTTTCACTGACACTCTGCACGGCTCGTAGCGGTTCTCCACGCCCCAGGATTGGTCCATCCGTCGTACGCAACCGACGGCATCGATCAACGACGATTGGACAGAACCGTGGACTCGTTGCGCGCCAACCCCATTGAGCCGCAGATTCAAGACCGACAACAGGCCGGGGTCGTGATACCCAGCCGGTTGCTCGACACCAAGGCGCTTGACGAGTTGGCCGGCGATGCGATCGCGGTGAACCTGGACCGAGCCGGCACCGGTGACAGCCGGCTGCGTTTCGCCCTCGCCGCCGTCACCCCTATTCCGCTGCGCCGGATGCTGCCCGCGCTGCAGAGCATGGGCCTGGAGGTGCTCGAAGAACAGGCCGACATCTGGACGCGACCGGACGGACAGGTGTGCCACGTCTACCACCTGGTGCTGCAGCCCGGGCCCGACGTCGCCGACGCGCTGGCGCAGCCACACGACGGCACGCTCGACCGTATCCGCGAGACGTTCCAGGCGATCTGGGCCGGCCGCATCGAATCCGACGGGTTCAACGCACTGATTCTGCGCGCCGCGTTGAGTTGGCGGCAGGTCTGCGTGCTGCGCAGCTACAGCCGCTATCTACGGCAGCTGCCGTTGCCCTACGGTCAGGCTCGGATCCAGCGGGTGCTGTTGGACAACCCGGAGGCCGCCCGCGCGTTGCTGGCGCTGTTCGAGGCCCGGTTCGACCGCACCGAGCAGCCCGCCGACAGCCCTGCGCGCCAGGCCCGGATAGCCGAGGCCGAGCAGCGCGTCGTCACAGAGATCGACCAGGTGCTGCACATCGACGCCGATCGGGTCCTGCGCGCGTATCGCAACCTGATCGAGACCACCGTGCGCACGAATGCCTTCGCGCCCGACGCGCTGTCGGTCACGATGCCCTATCTGGTGCACAAATTTCAGGCCCAGATGATCGACGAGCTGCCGGCGCCTCGCCCGGTTTCCGAGATCTTCGTCTACTCGCCGGATTTCGAGGGATTGCACCTTCGCTTCGGGCTGGTCGCCCGCGGCGGCCTGCGCTGGTCGGACCGGCACGATGACTATCGCACCGAAGTGTTGGGCCTGGTCAAAGCCCAGGCGGTGAAGAACGCCATGATCGTGCCCGCCGGCGCCAAAGGCGTGTTCGTCGTCAAGTCCCGCCCCACGGCGGATGGCGAATCGCCGCGAGTCCAGGGGCTGCGGTGTTACCGGCAGTTCATCGGCGCGCTGTTGGACGTCGTCGACAAGGACCCCGACGTCGGCTCGGATGACCGACCGCGCTTCGGCGGCGTCGTGTGCCACGACGGATCTGACCCGTATCTGGTGGTGGCCGCAGACAAGGGCACGGCCACGTTCTCGGATTCGGCCAACGCGGTGGCGCTCGATCGTGGGTACTGGATGGGCGACGCGTTCGCCTCCGGCGGCTCCGCCGGCTATGACCACAAGGCGATGGGCATCACCGCCCGGGGCGCCTGGGTCAGCGGCGACAGTCACCTCGCCGAACTCGGTATCGACCCGAACACCGACGAGTTCACCGCGGTCGGAATCGGTGACATGAGCGGTGATGTGTTCGGAAACGGCATGCTTCTCCGCGCCGGGCTACGCCTGGTGGCCGCCTTCGATCATCGCCACATCTTCGTCGACCCGGCGCCGGACACCGCGCTGGCCCGCAAGGAGCGGCAACGGCTGTTCGACCTGCCTCAGTCATCGTGGGACGACTACGACCGGGCCGCGATCGGCGCCGGTGGCGGGGTGTGGTCGCGGACCGCCAAGACCATCGCCACCACACCGGAGATGCGTGCGGCCCTCGGTATCAACTCCGACGAGATCCGGCTGACCCCGACCGAGTTGATCAGCCACATCCTGCGCGCACCAGTGGATCTGCTGTTCAACGGCGGGATCGGCACCTACGTCAAAGCCGGCGATGAACAGCACGCCGAGGTCGGTGACAAAGTCAACGACTCGCTGCGCGTCGACGCCGACGAGGTGCGGGCCCGGGTGATCGTCGAGGGTGGAAACCTCGGCCTCACCCAACGTGCCCGCATCGCCTTCGCGCGCGGCGGAGGGTTGGTGAACACCGACGCCATCGACAACGCGGCCGGGGTGGACTGCTCCGATCACGAGGTCAACATCAAGATCCTCCTGGACACCGCCGTCGGGTCCGAGATCATCACCGCCACCACGCGCAACCGCCTGCTGGCCGACATGACGGACGAGGTCGCCGAGCTCGTCCTGGCCAACAACACGGCCCACAACCGTCTGCTCAGCGATGCCCGCTCGAATGCGGGCCAGATGGTCGACGTGCACGCCAGGATGACGGCTGACCTGGAAACGCGGCGGGGGTTGCACCGGTCGCGCGAGAATCTGCCCAGCGCAGAGGAATTCGCCGGTCTGGCCAAGGCCGGCCAGGGTTTGACGGCACCGCAGTTGGCCACCCTGATGGCTCACGTCAAACTCGACCTCAAAGCGCAGCTGCTCAGCGGAGAGAAGTTCGACGATCCCTACTTCGTCGCGTCGCTCACCCGTTACTTCCCACCGACGTTGCGATATCAACTCGGCGAGCCGCTACCCGAACATCCGCTGCGCCAGGAGATCGTCACCACCGCGGTCGTCAACCGGGTCCTGGCCACCTCGGGTATGACGTTCGCCTTCCGCCTCGTCGAGGAGACCGGCGCTACAGCGGGCGACATCGTGCGGGCCCACGCAGTGGTGTCCGAGGTGTTCGACCTGGACTCATTGTGGTCGGACATCTACGCCGCCGATCTGCCGCCGGCATTGACCAACACCCTCGTCATCGAGGGCCGCCGTCTGCTCGATCGGGCCACGCGATGGTTTGTCCTCAACCGGCCACAACCGCTCGACGTCGAGCAGGAGATCGGCCGATTCGCCGACGAGGTGGCTATGCTGCGGAGCCGGCTCGCATCGATGTTGCGTGGCCAGGAACGGGAGACCGTCACCGAGGCCTACGGCGATCTGGTCGCCGGCGGAGTCCCGGGACATGTTGCGCAGCGGATCAGCGAATCCCTTTACTCCTTCAGTCTTCTCGACATCATCGAAGGTGCGCATCTGCACGGTCAGAACGCGGGCGCACTCGCCGAGATCTACTTCGAACTGTCCGACCGGCTCGGCGTGGACCGGCTGTTGCTGGCGGTGTCCTCACTGCCCCGCGGCGGCCGCTGGCATGCGCTGGCGCAGCTCGCGCTGCGCGAGGATCTCTACCGTTCGCTGCGCGATCTCACGATCGACGTCACCCGCCTGGGCGACGACGGCAATGCGGCAGAACGCATCTCGGACTTCGAGGCCTGCCACCGACCGCGGCTGGACCGGGCGAAGCGGACGTTGGACGAGTTCCTCGATACCGACGAACCCGATCTCGCGGCGCTGTCGGTGGCCACGGCGCAACTGCGCCGGCTGCATCGGTGACCTGGCCATCCGCCGGCGGTGACGTCAGACTGGATGCCGACATGACTACACATCTGAGCTGGCTCACCCACCCCGAAACAGAGTCGGATATTCCGGCCGTCCGCCGGATCAATCTGGCCGCGTTCGAGACCGCGGAGGAGGCCGACCTCGTCGACACTCTCCGCACCGATCCCGGCTGGATCGACGGACTGTCGATGCTTGCCACGGCCGAGGATGGTGATCCGACGGGCTACGCGTTGCTCACCCGGTGCCACATCGGCGACACCGCCGCGCTGTGCCTCGGGCCGTGCGCAGTAATGCCGGAGTATCAGCGCTCCGGGGCCGGCTCCGCAGCCATCGGTGCGGTTCTCGACGCGGCCAGGCAACGGGGTGAACGCTTCGTGACCGTCCTGGGGCACGCGGCCTACTACCCGAGGTTCGGGTTCACCCGGGCCTCGCTCCACGGGGTCGCGATGCGCAGCGAGGTTCCCGACGATGCGCTCATGGTGCTCGCGCTCGACGGAAGTGCGATCCCCGCAGGGGTCATTCGTTACGCCGCGCCGTTCGGCGACATCTGAGCGGTCGACGCATCGTTCACGCGCCGTTCGGTGCCGTCACGGTCGGTTCCGCACTCACCGGGAAGTTCACCGAGTTGGCGATGAAACACATCCGGTGGGCCTCGTGATGGAGCCCGACGGCGTCGTCGACCCGCTCCGGGGCGGTGATGGTCACCTCCGGCCGTAACGTGACGTCGGTGAAAACGCCGCTGCCCTCGGCGTTCTCGCTCATCGTTCCCGACGGCCGATCACTGTAGGCGGTCACGGTGATGCCGTCGCGGGCGCACAGGGCGAGGTACCACAGCATGTGGCACTGCGACAGGCTGACCACGAGTAACTCCTCGGGGTTCCAGCGTTTCGGATCGCCGCGAAAGGCCGGATCGGCGCTGCCCGCGATCACCGGCTTGCCGGCCTCCAGACCCGTCACGTCGTGGTCGCGCGCATAGTCGCGGTAGCCGCTGGTCCCCGACCCCGTGTTACCGGTCCAGGTGACCACGGCCTCGTATCGGTGTGTCCGGTTCGCCATGGGCGCGACGGTACCAACTGCCGACGACGCCTTCGCCGTACACCATTGACACATTGGCACGGATAACTAGACTTTGTGCCATGTCTATTGGCAGCGTGGCCGACACAGACGTGGTACGCCCGGAAGTGCTCGCTGATTTCCGCAGGCACTCGGGCAGCATCCTGGGCGGCGCCTTCGGTGCCGCGGCGTTCGACGAAGTGGCCTTGGTTCCGGTGGCCGCTGCGGTCGACCGCAGCGGTCGCTTCGAACGTAACTTCTTGGATCGCGGTGTGCGCAGTGGATTCTCGGCATTCCTGGCCATCTGGGGTGACGCCGAGGACCGCGCCGCCGAAGGCCGCCGGCTACAGACCATGCACCGCGATGTCCGCGGGCACGGCAAGGACGATTTCGCCGACGTCCGCTACAGCGCGCTGAATCCGCAGCTGTGGAACTGGATTGCGATCAGCGGAATCTTCGTCGTTCTACGCTCGTTCACCCCGGCCACGGGCATCACGATGAACGATGCCGAGCACGAGGCGGCCTACGCCCAACTGCTCGAAGCCTTTCGCGCCCTCGAGCTCCCGGGCGCCTCGGCCAAGCTGCCGCAGACCTATGCCGAGGCCACCCGCTACTACGACGACATGGTCGAAAACCAGTTGTCGGGCAACGAGTTTCTGACCCGGGTGACCGACGGGCTCACCCGGTTGCCGTTACCCACGCTGCTGCTGCCCGGGCCCGTGCGGATAGCGCTCACGCCGTCCTGGATGGTGGTTCGGCCACTCGCCGGCCGGGTGATCAAGGTGTGCTCGTTCGGAATCATGCATCCCGGGGTGCGCGAGCTCACCGGATTCCGCTGGCAATCGCGCCACGACCGCGAGTTCGCCGTGTACACCCGGGTACTCCAACTGGCCTGGCGGGTCCTGCCCGACCGGCTCCTGCTGGTGCCGCTGGCCTACAACCGGCTGCAGTACGAGAAGCTGGTGCGCCTGCACCGGTCGGTGGGTCTGGATTCCTTCGCACCGCTGGGCTGCCCGGCAGCGGGCTGACACACTGGTATCGATGCCGCGCAGCAACGCCAGCCAGTCCGAACAGGAAGACGCCATCCTCAAGGCCGCCGCCGAGGAGGTGTCGCTCGTCGGGTTGGGCCGCGCCAGCCTCGATGTCATCGCCAAACAGGCCGGGGTCAGTCGCCGCACGCTCTACCGCCGCTTCCCCACCCGCGATGCCTTGATCACCGAACTCGGCCGGCGCACCTTCGAGCTGGCGATGGACCGGTTACGCACGGTCGCAATCGATTCCGGTGCCGGCGAGGCCGCCGTCGCCGCCTTCTGCGAGGGCGTGCGGCTACTGACCACCGAGCCGTTGATGCGCCGATTCCTGCGGCTGGACACCGACTTCACCGCGGTGGCCGGCGCGTACCACGAGGCCGAGGTGTTTCTGCGCCATGCCTCGACCGCGATGGCGAAGGCGCTTCGGGCGGCCGGCGCCACCATGCCCGATGACGAGTTGCTCGCCGTGGCCGAACTGCACATCCGCCTGGCCTGCTCACTGGCCCAGGTGCCGTCACCGGTGCTCGACGTCAACGACGACGCGGCGGTTCGCGCCTACGCGCGCCTGCATCTGGCACCGCTGGTGCACTGAGCCCCGTCCACCTCACCTCGGCCGGCCACGCAGCCCGACCGCCGCCGTGCGCACCGCGGCCGTGATCACCTCGACCATCGGGCTGTCCAGTTTCCAGCACTGCCAGTACAGCGGCACGTCCAGATACTGGTCGGTGATCCGGACGAACGCGTCGTCGACGAGTTCCTCGGGGTACATTCCCCAGCCCAGACCCGCCCGCACCGCGGCACCGAAACCCTCCGCAGTCGGAATGTAATGCGTGGGCCTGAGAATGTCCTTGCGGAAGACCTTGCACACCAATCGATCCTGTAGCGCATCATCTCGGTTCCAGGCCAGCGACGGTGCCGCCGACACGGCCTCGCGGGTGAAGCCGGCGGGCAGATGGCGCTGCACATACTCCGCACTGGCCACCGGCACGTAGCGCATCGCACCCAGCGGATGTACGCGGCAGCCCGGCACCGGGTTGCGTTCGGTGGTGACCGCGCCCATCACCACGCCCTCCCGCAGCAGGCGCGCCGAAAGGTCTTGATCCTCGATCCTGATGTCGAACAGGAATTCGTCGGCCTCGACGAACACCCGGGTGAACCATGTCGCCATCGAATCGGCATTGACGGCCAGCGCGATCCGGGTCAAGTGCGCCGGACCGCCGCCCATCTCCGCCAGGGCCTCGGCCTCCAGCAGTGCCGTCTGCGCCGCCAGCCGCAACAGCGGGACACCAGAAGGTGTTGCAGTACACGGCTTTTCGCGCACAACAAGCACCTGACCGACGCGTTGCTCGAGGGCCTTGATGCGTTGACTGACCGCCGAGGGCGTCACATGCAGCCGCTGGGCGGCCGCGTCGAAACTACCCAGCTCGACCACGGCGGCGAAGGCAGCCAGCTGCTGGCCGTCGATCTGCACGAGGCAATCGTAATCACGTCGCGCTCGCCTGGTCCCGTGGTCGGTGCAGTTCTCCTACCACGGTCGTAGGTCAAGATCAGAGCGCAGCGCGATGTGGGCTGACCTGCATGCTTCATAGCGTCGAGCCATGACACGAGCACAGCGTTCCCCAGCTATCTCGATAGCGAATTCGATGACCGGCGTCGCCCGTGGATGGACCGTGAACGACGCCGTCGTCGCCCAGCCGGCCGTGTGGCGGCGCATGATCGCCGCCATACGCGTCGCCCTGGCGGCCGCGCCGCGTCCACAGTGGAAGCGACCGTACTACCCACCGTTGCGGGAAGGCTTCGTCGAGGACGCCGCGATGGCACGTGAGATGTGGCGACTCTGAGGACCGATCCGGAAAATCCGACCCTGGTAGGACGCGCGGCAGCGGCTTGACCTTCTACGATCACACCATGCTTGGGGGCATCGCACGCGGCATGCGGGCGCACGCACGCCGGCGGGGTGAGGCCCTGCCGGTGGGCTACAACTGGGCCATCGTGTTGTCGTTCGATGCCACGGTGATCGGGGTCGGCGTGGTCGCGATGCTGCAGCGGCCCGCGGCAGACGCTCCCACGGGTCTGTTGGCCTTGGCGGTCTGCGTCGCCCCGTTCGCGTTGTTCTACCTGTCCGGCATCGAATTCAAGGCGCCGATCGTGTGGGCCACGTGGTCCGCCGGCGCGGCGGTGTTGTTGTTCGGCACCGCCACCCCGATCGCCAATGACTTCGCACCCCTGATCGCCGTACTTATGGTCGGTGAGGTCGCTTCGCTGACCGGGATCTGGGGCGGATTTCTGGCGTCACTGTCGGCGGCCGCCCTGCTGTTGACCGCCGCAGCACAGCACCGTCTCGACGCCCTGCCGCTCTACCTCGGAATCCTCGGAATGGGTTGGCTGGTCGGCTATCTCGTCCACACCCAACAGCAACTCATGCGGCAACAGCAGGAGTCGCAGAACGCGTTGGCCCGGCACGCCGCGGCCGACGAACGCCGACGGATCGCCCGTGAGGTGCACGACGTCATTGCACATTCGCTCAGCGTGACCCTGCTGCACGTCACCGGGGCGCGGCGCGGCCTGCAACAGGACCGCGACGTCGACGACGCCGTCGAGGCGTTGGAACAGGCCGAACGGTTGGGCCGCCAAGCGATGGCGGATATCCGCCGCACGGTCGGACTGCTCGACGGCGCCCCGATGAGCATGGCGCCCGAACCTGGCGTCGACGACATCGCCGAGCTCGTGAACGATTTCGTGCGCGCGGGCTTGAACGTCCGGCACGAGGCCACCGGCCGCACCGACACCATCTCGCCCGCCGTCGGCCTGGCGTTGTACCGCATCGCCCAGGAATCACTGGCCAACATCGCCAAACACGCGCACGACACAGAAGCCTCTGTGCTCCTGCGGATTTCACGCACGTCGGTGGCACTGACCGTCACCAACCGGCTCCCGGTGCCCGCCCACGCCGGACATCGCGGGTCCGACAGGGAAGGCCGCGGCGTACGCGGCATGCGCCAACGCGTCGAACTTCTCGGGGGCATCATCAGCGTCGGACCCGACGACGACGGATGGTCGGTGCGCACGAACATCCCGTTGGACGACACCGATCAGGCACCTCGCGGGTGCCCCTTCGGGTCATGACGGGTCCGGCCACCGATGTCGCCGTACTGCTGGTCGACGATCAGGACCTGGTGCGCTCCGGTCTGCGCCGGATCCTGCGGCGCAAAGACGGCTTCATGATCGTTGCGGAGTGTGCCGACGGTGACGAGGTGGCCGATGCCGTCGCTGCGCATCGCCCCGACGTCGTGGTGATGGATCTGCGGATGAAACGGGTCGACGGGATCGAGGCCACCCGCCAACTGACCGCGGCCGGCGGGCCTCCGGTGCTGGCACTGACCACGTTCAACGACGACGAGTTGCTCTCGGGTGCCCTCCGCGCCGGAGCCAGCGGATTCGTTCTCAAGGACTCCTCGGCCGAGGAGTTGATCCGGGCGGTGCGTGCGGTGGCCCACGGGGACAGCTACCTCGACCCGGCAGTGACCGCCCGGGTGCTCAGCACCTACCGCAAATCGGCCGAGCCCCGTCGTGCCGCCGCTGTCGGTGATCTCACGGCTCGCGAACTCGATGTGCTGACACTGATCGCCAAGGGACGTTCCAACGCCGAGATCGCCGACGAGCTGAGCATCTCCGGGCTCACCGTCAAGAGCCACATCGGCCACATCTTCGTCAAACTCGACCTTCGTGACCGCGCCGCCGCGATCATCCATGCCTACGACAGCGGACTGGTCGCACCTCAGTGATCGGATTCACACCGTCCTTGTAAGATAGATAGCCAGTCGTAGTTGTTGTGCGACCTGCGTAAACGTGACGACAGCCGGATGCGGCGCACCGACCGAGGGGGAACCATGAACGAAGTGCTGGCCCGCGCCGGCATCTTCCAAGGGGTGTCGCCCGATGCCGTGGCCGCACTTGTGCGGCAGTTGGAACCGGTGACATTCCGGCGCGGGGAGGTCGTGTTCGCCGAGGGCGAGCCCGGCGAGACGTTGTACATCATCACCGCGGGCAAGGTGAAGATCGGCCGCAAGTCCGCCGACGGCCGCGACAGCCTGATCACGCTGATGGGCCCGTCGGACATGTTCGGTGAGCTGGCGATCTTCGATCCCGGCCCGCGAACGTCCACGGTGACCGCGCTGACCGAGGTGAAAGCGGTCGTGATGAGCCGCGTCGTGCTGCGCAGCTGGATCGCCGACCGGCCCGAGATCGCCGAGCAGCTGTTGCGTGTGCTGGCCCGACGGTTGCGTCGTACCAATGACAATCTGTCCGACCTGATCTTCACCGATGTTCCGGGCCGGGTGGCCAAGCAGCTGCTCTACCTTGCGCAACGGTTCGGCAGCCGGGACGGCACCGCCTTGCGGGTGGATCACGAACTCACCCAGGAAGAGATCGCCCAGCTCGTCGGGTCCTCGCGCGAAACGGTCAACAAGGCGTTGTCGGACTTCGCGCAGCGCGGCTGGATCCGCGTCCAGGGCCGGAGCATCCTGATCGACAACGCCGAGCGGTTGGCCAAACGCGCGCACTGAGATGTGAGCGCCTAGACATTGTTAGTGCCCTAATTATTAGGGTACGTTTTAAGCATGACCGCGGTCTCTGCTGCCCCTTCGACCTCGACAAATGAGGTCGACCCGCTGGCCCTCGAGCGCCAGGTCTGTTTCGCCCTGGCCGTCAGCAACCGAGCCGTGTTGGCGGTGTACCGCCCGCTGCTCGAACCCCTGGGCCTGACCCATCCGCAATACCTGGTGATGCTGGCGTTGTGGGATCACCTGCGGTCCGACGCCGGCGGAACGCCACCACTGTCGGTCAAGCAGATCGCCGCCGCCCTGCAGCTCGATTCGGCGACGCTGTCCCCGATGCTCAAACGGCTCGAAACTCTCGGCCTACTCACCCGCAGCCGCCGGGCCGGTGACGAACGCGCGACCGACGTCGCACTCACCGAAGCCGGCGTCGCCCTGCGCGAGCGGGCGCTGGCCATCCCACCGGCCGTCGTCGCCCGGTTGGGCGTCGACCTCGCCGAACTCGAAGAACTGCACCGGGTGCTGACCCGCATCAACACGGCCGCCCTTGCGGCCAACTCGCTCACCGACTGACAACAGGAGTCCCCATGGCCGGCCAGAAAACCAAAGACCGTCCCAACCTCTTTCAGTACATCGCCTACTGCTACGGCAAGCGTCTGCCCGATTCGATGCGCGACTGGGTCGCTCACGATCTGGCCGATCACGGCGCGTTGCGCCGTCACCTCATCCGGATGGCGATCCCGCCGCTGTTCGTGCTCGCGCCGCTGTGGCTGCTGCCGGCGTCCCTGTACGTCCACATCGAGATGACGGTGCCGATCTACATCTGGGCCCTGTTGATGGCGCTCGCGCTCAACAAGATCTGGCGACGGCACCGGCTGGCCCAGCACGGCTTAGACCCCAACCTGGTCGACGAGATCAAGTACAAGAAGAACCAGCGGATGCACGAGGACTACGTCCGGCGGTTCGGACCACGCCCCGAATCCTCGAAGTATCAGTCCAACAGCAGCCCCTTCTAGCGTTCCGCCTGGCCATACCCCTTGCATGCAAGCTTGCATGCAAGGGGTATGGTGGTTATTCGTGGATGAGAAGTCGAGCAACAGCCAACGCGTCTACCGGATGACCAAGGACCAGATCCTCTCCGGTGAATTTCGAGGTGGGCAGCTCCTCAGCGAAGTAGAGGTGGCCACGCAGCTCGGCGTCAGCCGCACTCCGGTACACGAGGCGTTTCTGCGGCTGGCCGCCGAGGACTTCCTGGATCTGGTGCCGCGGCGCGGCGCCGTCGTCGTCCCCGTCTCCGCCCAGGAGGCCACCGACCTGCTGGAGATGCGCCTGGCGCTGGAGACCGCGGCGGTGCGCCGTCTGTGCCGGTCACCGGAATCCATCGATGCGCTGTTCGGTGAACTGACCGAGTTGGTCGAGCGGCAGCGGCACGGCGCGGCGATCGGTGACGCCGATCAGTTCGCCGCCGCCGACGATGCCTTTCACCGTCGGATCGTCGAGGTCGCGGGCAACACCATCGCCGGACGCTTCTACGGTTCGCTCAGCGACCGGCAGCGTCGGATGATGGCCGACGCCGCCCGTTCGGACTCCGCGCGGCTGACCGAGCTGATCGGGGAGCATGCCGAGTTGGCCGACACCATCGGCCGGCGCGATGTGGCCGGTTTCGAGGCGGCGCTGCTGGCCCACCTGGAAGCCACCTACCGGGTGGTGCTGGCATGACCGCTGTCGCAACGGAATTCGAAGCTCCGGCCCCGACGCGGCACCGCATGTCGCCGTGGCTCGCAGTGGCCATCGCGGTCTTCTGCATCGGGTGGGGCGGAAACCAGTTCACCCCGCTGCTGATCGCCTATGCGCAGCACTCCGGTTACACCCGAGTTGATGTCGACATCCTGCTGGGAGCCTACGTGCTCGGTCTGATCCCGGGCCTGCTGATCGCCTCGACGCTGTCAGATCGTCACGGTCGGCGAAATGTCATGGCCGCCGGGGTGATCAGCGCGGCCTTGGGCAGTGTGGTGCTGGCGATCGGTGACTATTGGGGCTTTCCGGCGTTGTTCGTGGGCCGACTGTTCAGCGGGGTGGCCGTCGGGATCGCGATGGCGGTGGGCTCGGCGTGGATCGCCGAATTGTCCCGACCGCCCTATGATGACGCGTCCGCCGGCGCGGGTGCCCGGCGTGCATCGATCTGCCTGTCGTTGGGTTTCGGGGTCGGGCCACTGTGTGCGGGGCTGCTCACCGTGTACGCGCCACTGCCGCTGGTGCTGACGTATCTCGTGCATGCCGCGCTGTGCGTGCCGGTGCTGTGGGCGGTGTGGAACCGCACCGTCGAGACCCGCGACCGCACGACCTCGCGGCCCTTCCTGGACGGACTGAAGGTACCCGCCGCCGGACATCGCCGGTTCCTGCATGTGGTTGTGCCCATGGCGCCGTGGATCTTTGGCTCGGCAGCCATCGCCTACGCCGTGGTGCCGGCCCTGGTCGCTGATCGGCTCGGCTCCTGGGCGCTGCTCTACACCGTGGGGCTGACCGTGTTGACGCTCGGCTGTGGCGTGCTGATCCAACCGGTGGCACGACGCCTCGACGACGTCTCCAGCTCGCGAGCCGTGGTGGTGTCGATGGCCTTGATGGCACTGGGTATCTTTGCCGCAGTCGCCACCGCCGTCACCCGCTCGGCGGTCATCGCCGCACTGGTGGCAATGCTGCTCGGCAGCGCGTACGGCATCGCGATCGTCTCGGGTCTCCTTGAGATCCAACGCATTGCGCCGCCTGACGAGCTGGCCGGCATCTCCGGGGTGTACTACTCCCTGGCCTATTTGGGGTTCCTGCTGCCGGCGGTGTTGGCCGCGCTCGAGCATTGGTTCAGCTATCCGGTGATGCTCTCCGCGCTCGGCGTGCTGGCGATCGTCTGCACCGCGGTGTGCGCCTCGGGGTGGGCCAAACACTTGCCGCCGCGCACACCGGCGCGCCGGGTGAGGTAATCGATCTGCAGATAGATCGCGTAGAGCACGAGCGGCGGCAGGACGATGAAGGGGACGTTCTCCCCGATGAACTTGAACCAGAAGCCAAAAGCGCCTTGCCCGATGTTCCCGAACCCGGCACCGACCTCGCTCAGAAAGTAGACCGCGGTGCTGCTCATCAGCACCGCGATGCCGGCGAACGCCACCCACAGGCACCGGATTCGCGACTCGATGGACAGGTTTGAGCGCACCAGCCCGGTCCACATCACGAACACCGTCACTCCGGTGGTCACGCCGACGACCTCCAGCGCGAAGATCCACGGATTGCCGCTGACGTAGCGGGTGTCGGCCAGACCGTACTGCCACCACAGCCACTTCCAACCCGGATCGTCGGTGGGTGCCCACAGGCCGAGGGGATGCCCGATCAAGAACACCAACTCGTAGCCGATCTGGCTCCCGGCGGTGAATGGGATGTAGAAGAGCGTGAGTTCCGCCGCTTTGCTCACGCGGGTGCGCCGCTCTCCCGGGGCGCTCCACAGGATCACGAACGGCAGCAACATCACCGGGATACCGAAGACCAGGTTGGCGATGACATCCACCGTGAACGTGGGCGGGATGAGATGCGCGCTGACCGCGACGGTCAAGAGCACGAACATCGCGCCGACGAACATGCCGGTGGCGGTGTAGATACGCAACCGGTGTGGGGCCCACGGCCTGGCGAAGTCGATGTCGGGATCCTGCACCGCCGTCATGGCCGTCATGGCCTCACCTTCCCGCCAATGTCAACTACTTGCGACTGGCCGCAGCCTACCGCCGGGCGTCGGGGCACGGGGTTGTTTCGTCATGCGCCATTGCGGGGCTACCTTCGGTCGGGTGACGGCGTCAGGATCGCGACTCACCCGGCTGGTCGCCGGCGCCGCGTTGTTCACGCTCACCGCGGTCACGTCATGCGGGCAGCCGACACCGCCGTCGGGTACCACCACCACACTGGTCCCGACGACGACCACCGCCACCGCGGCGGCCCCGACCGAGACCGTCGTCGCGGGTGCCGGTGATTTCACGGCCATCTCCCGACTCGTCGAGGACGCCATCGCCGCACATCGGCTACCCGGCGCGGTGATTCAGATCGGGCATGCCGGCCACATCGTCTTCCGGCAGGCATTCGGCGTGCGCAAGCTCGCCGGGGAGCCCGGCCTCGACGGGGCCCCGGCACCCGCAGAACCGATGACCGAGGACACGCTCTTCGACTTGGCCTCGTTGTCGAAGAGCATCGCGACCACGACGGCATTCATGCAGCTCTACGAGCAAGGCAAGGTGCAACTCGATGAACCGCTGCAGACCTACCTGCCGGACTTCAATCCGGCCGGTGATCCACGCCGCGCACAGGTCACGCTTCGGATGGTGCTCACCCACACCTCGGGTATCGCAGGCGATTTGAGCCTCGACGGCCCGTGGGGACTCGACAAGGCCGACAAGGCCGAGGGAATTCACCGCGCGCTCGGCGCCTGGGTGGTGTTCGAGCCCGGCGAGCAGTTCCACTACTCCGACATCGGCTTCATCCTGATCGGCGCGATCATCGAGAAGATCACCGGTCAGACGTTGGACACCTATGTGCAGGACAATGTCTTCACACCACTTGGTATGACCGACACACACTACCTTCCGGCCACCAAATCCTGTGGGCCACAACAGATCCGGGGCAACGCGATCGCCTTCGATCCACACGCCGCCGAGGTTGACCAGTGCCCGCCGGGCACGTGGAGCACCGAGCTGTTGCGACGTGTCGCACCCACCGCGCTCGACGAAGACACTGCCGGGCTCAACCCCGACTACGGCCATCCGCTGCGCGGCACCGTGCACGACCCGACGGCCCGCCGCATGGGTGGCGTGGCCGGCAGCGCCGGGGTGTTCTCGACGGTCAACGATGTGGGGCATTTCGCCCAGGCCCTGCTCGATCGTCGCGCCGGCCGCGCTAGCTCGTTTCCGCTGAGACAGTCGACGGTGGAGTTGATGACGACGCCGCAGCAACCCGGGCACACCAAGGATCTACGGGGTTTCGGCTGGGATATCGACACCGCGCATTCCCGGCCGCGGGGGCAGATCTTCCCGGTCGGCAGCTTCGGCCATACCGGGTTCACCGGGGTGACGTTGTGGTTGGACCCGGGATCCGACACCTACGTCGTGGTCCTGGCGAACGTGATCCATCAACGCGGCGGCCCGCCCATCGTCGGGTTGAGCGGCGACATCGCCACCGCGGCGGCTCGGGCGCTGCATCTGTACGGCCACTGAGCGCCGTCGGTCAGTACTTACGGTCCCCTTCGCTGTCGTCGAAGAAGGCCCAGTCACCGTCGTCCGAGCGCACCTCCATGCGCCAGCCCAGTTCGGGCTCGGCCTTCTGATCGACAAACCAGGCGTGGGCGTCGTCGGCGCTCTCGATGTCCTTGGTGTCGACGACTTCGCCTTTGGGATTGAGAACTCGATAGGTAGCCATCTGGTAGGCGTTCCCGCGGATTCGCCGTTCGAATCACCGCCTCGCGGATAGGGTCCGGCGAGTTTGGGTAGTCAACCGGCATGCCCAGCGCAGACAAGTCCCATGACAAAGCGGCCGAGGACGCGAGGGAGAATCCTCCTGGCCCCGCCGATCACGGTCGAGAAGGCGGGATGGCCACTCGAGAGATCGCACCCGAACTCACTGAGCCCGACGATGGGGGTTCGGACTGAAGGCTTCAGTTGGGCCGCCGGAGCGCGTCGGTGATGTGACCGGCGACGAGTTCGGCCGTCTGCAGCGTCGCGGCGTCCGCGGCGGGTGCGTACCGATCGGTGGCCGCGTCGTATCTGGCTCCGGCGATCGTGGCGTGGTCAGCCGGTAACTCGACGAGGCGCACCGGCCAGCCGACGTGTTCGAGGTCCGCGGCGAACGTACGGCTGACGCTTAGCGGGACCACGTCGTCGTCGACGCCGTGCAGAAGAGTGAAGGGAGCACCGGCACGTTCGGCCGAAAGGCTCGAGCCCGGCGGCTGACCTGAGATCGGTTCGGCCACCATGAACGCGCCGGCCAGGCAGACCGTGTGTGAGATCTCTACCCCGAGACGGGCCGCGTGCACGGTCAACCCGGCGGCCGCCGCACCGCCCATCGACCACCCCACCACTGCGAGGCGTTCGGATCCGGTGCCCCACGACCGGGCGTATTCGACGGACTGCAGCAGGTCCGATCGGCCACCGTCGTCGGCGTGGGAATCCCAATCCGGGGCCACGACGCCGAATCCGCGTCCGGCGATCCGCTCGGCCAGCGGGCCCACGGCGGCGCGGGAGTCGGCCTGCATACCGTGCCACAGCAACACCGTGGAAGCCGCGGGGTCACCGAAGATGTCGGCGGCGCGCCCCGGCGCGTACTGGACGGTTGTCGGCACGAGTGCTGTCGATCAGGCGCAGTCGACGCAGATCGGTTTGTCGGTACCCCCGCGGGCCAGCCGGTGGCTGTGCTGCACCAGGAAACAGCTCGAGCAGGTGAACTCGTCGGGTTGCTTCGGCACCACCCGGACGGTGAGTTCCTCCCCGGAAAGATCGGCCCCGGGCAGTTCGAAGTCCTCCAGGGCATCGGCCTCGTCGACGTCGATCACCGCGGTGGCGGCGTCATTTCCTCGGCCGGCCAGGGCTTCCAAGGATTCGTCGACGGAATCCTCGGTGTCCTTCTGGCGGGGTGCGTCGTAGTCGGTGGGCATGTGTCGTCCTCTCGGTCGCTGCTGGGTCTTGACCCAACGTCTGCGATCGGAGGTTCATTCCCACGCGGTCGGTGTGCGAAACCCCGGCTGATTCGTCAGTCGACTTTCGGGCAGTAGAACTGCGGACTGTCGCGGTATTCGACCGGCGGCAGGTTACGGGCCGGGGTCTGCACCAACGGTGCGTCGACCGGAAGCCGGCCCGACGCGCGGTCCAGCGCCGATCGTTTGCGCGGATGCATCAGGGCCCGCTTGGGGCCGTACTTCGAGACAAGTGTGATGACGTTGCACAGGCGGTCGTGCCACCACTGCTGGCGCGGCGACCAGGTGTAGCCCATCAGCTCACGCACCGGCTCGTCATAGAGCGCGACGGTCATGAACGTCAGGAAACGCTGCATGACTTTGAGATTCAGCGCCCACAACCAATCCGGGATCCACTCCAACGACGGATGCTTGGGCATGGTCGACAGATCCATGACCTCTCGGGCCGCCCAGTTGTTCTCCAGGACATTACGACACATGTGATCCCAGTACTCCTGGAATGCTTCCCAGCTCTCGGGCACCGGCCGCATGCTCATGCCGTACATGCGGTACCAGGTGACGTGTTCGTCGAACAGTTGTCGCTTGTCGGCCTCGGTCAGACCACCGGCGAATTTCTCGGCGGCCAGCAGCGTCGATTTGAAGAATGTGGCGTGGGCCCAATAGAAGACGTCGGGGTTCAACGCGCTGTACCGGCGGCCCTGGTCGTCGACGCCTTTGATGGTGAGGTGGTAATCGCGCACCTCGGCGCCGGTCTGCGGCGCCCGGTAACCGTCGAACACCACCCCGCCGATCGGGTAGATCGACCGCATCAACCGCGGGATGCGCTCCATGAAGAAGATGGAGTGTTCTTTGACCGCGGCGCCCAATTGCGGGTGCATGTTCTGCATCGAGCCGGCCCAGGTGCCCTGGAACAGACCCGTCCATTGACCGAAGTACTTCCAGGTCAGCGAGTCGGGGCCGAGCGGAATCGGTGGCGCGTCATAGCCACCGCCGCTCACCGGGCACCCCGAGCCCATCACTGCATCACTGGACGCCGGGCAGGTATCCGACATTTCTTGTGTCACGGGCGCGCACTCCAGTCATTTCGGACAACACATGTTGTCAAGTTCGAGTCTAAGAGCACGGGGGCCACGCGGTCAACGAGTCGGTGGCCTTTCGCCCCCGATTGATGGACTGGTTGCGCCGCCGGTTTCTACGTCAGGGTCGTCAACCTGGCCGATCAACAACCCAGGCGTCGAAAACCGTGGGCTGGACGAGTGAAGAAGTCCGGTTTGAACCCTGGCCTACGCCGGTTTCTACGTGAGGGTGGTCAACCAGGCCGATCAACAACCCAGGCGTCGAAAACCGTGGGCGGGAGAAGTGAAGAGGTCCGGTTTGAACCCTGGCCCACACCGATTTCTACGTCAGGGTCGTCAACCAGGCCGATCAACAACCTTGGCGTCGAAAACCGTGGACCAATCAGCGCGGCGCCGACTCCACCACCCGTTGCCCGGCCAGCACCAGCTGCCGTCGAATCAAAAACAAGGGAAATGCCACGCTGACGGCGATGACGCCGCTGAGCACCACATAGAGCCACACCTTCGGGATCCCGATCCGGCGGGCCTCGACGACCATGAACACGATTGCCGCCAAGGCGAACAGCATCAGGTCGTTGGTGAGCGAGGACGACCCGTAGTTGGCATAGCCACTGCGGACGAAGTCGATCAGGCTCGTACTTTCGGTTCGGAAGAACGCGATGTTGTTCCACCACGTCGCGATCAGGGCCACAACCGCCAGCACGGCATACACGGCGCACAACATCTTGTCGTTTCGCGTCAACACGCACCGAACCTATGACGCCAGGACCACCCGACGGAGCCATTTGTCCGATCACAGGTGAGTGAGTACTCTCTCACCGTGCCGTCCGGACGTGACCGACTCTTGGCCACAGCGTTGAAGCTGTTCGCGGCCAAGGGCTATGCCGCGACGTCGGTCGCCGAGATCCAGCAGGCCGCCGGGCTGGCGCCGGGCTCGGGTGCCCTCTACAAACATTTCGGTTCCAAGCGCGAGTTGTTGGAAGCCGCAGTCGCCCACCGGATCGACGGCATCGTGGCCGCCCGCGAGCAGTACGACGCCGGCCGGCCCAAGAACGCCGAAGAGGCGGTCCGCAGCGCCGGACAGTTGATCTGGGCCAACCTGACCGAGAGCGAGGAGCTGCTGCGGGTCATGCTGCGCGAGCCCGACGAACTCGGGGAACTCGACGAGAAGACCTGGCAGGTCATCACCGACAACGCCTATCAACGGTTCGCCGACGAACTCACCGCCGCCAACCGCGCGGGCCGCACCCAGATCCCCGATCCCGAGGCCACCGCCGCCGTCGCGATCTCCGCCCTGTCCTATGCCGCGACGCTGCGCGCACTGACCGGCCGATTCCCCGGCAACGTCGACCACGATCGATTCTTCGAATCCTGGGTCGCCCAGACCGTCAGCATGATCGAACAACACCGCCCGTAAATCGCTATCCCCCAACCCTTTTCAGGAGCCGATGTGACGTTTTCCCTGCAGCTGAGCGACGACGTGATCGAGGTGCGCGACTGGGTGCACCAGTTCGCCGCCGAGGTGGTGCGCCCAGCCGCCGCGGAATGGGATGAGCGTGAGGAAACCCCGTGGCCGGTCATCCAGGAAGCCGCCAAGGTGGGTCTGTACTCCCCTGAACTGTTCGCCCAGCAGGCCGCCGAGCCCTCGGGACTGGGCATGCTGACGGTGTTCGAGGAGCTGTTCTGGGGTGACGCCGGTATCGCGCTGTCGATCCTCGGCACCGGCCTGGCCGCAGCGGCCTTGGCGGGCAACGGAACTCCCGAACAGCTGGGTCTGTGGCTACCCGAGATGTTCGGCACCGCCGAGGAACCGAAACTCGGCGCCTTCTGCTCCTCGGAGCCCGACGCCGGCTCCGACGTGGGAGCGATCCGCACCCGCGCCCGCTTCGACGAGGCAACCAGGGAGTGGGTGCTCAACGGCACCAAGACGTGGGCCACCAACGGCGGCATCGCCAACGTCCACATCGTGGTGGCCTCGGTCTATCCGGAGCTGGGCTCACGCGGTCAGGCCACGTTCATCATCCCGCCCGACACCCACGGCCTGACCCAGGGACAGAAATTCAAGAAGCACGGCATCCGGGCCTCGCACACCGCCGAGGTGGTGCTGGACAACGTGCGGTTGTCCGAAGACCTGATCCTGGGTGGACGCGAGAAGTTCGAGGCCCGCATTGCCCGGGTGAAGTCCGGTGCGTCGGCCGGTGGCCAGGCTGCGATGAAGACGTTCGAGCGCACCCGGCCCACCGTGGGTGCGATGGCCGTCGGCGTCGCTCGGGCCGCCTATGAGTACGCGCTCGACTACGCCTGCCAGCGTGAGCAATTCGGCCGCAAGATCGGTGAATTCCAGGCCGTCGCGTTCAAGCTCGCCGACATGAAGAGCCGCATCGACGCCGCCCGGATGCTGGTGTGGCGGGCAGGCTGGATGGCCCGCAACAACCAGCCCTTCGACAACGCCGAAGGTTCGATGGCCAAGTTGGTGGCCAGTGAGACCGCGGTGTACGTCACCGACGAAGCCATCCAGATCCTCGGCGGCAACGGCTACACCCGCGACTACCCGGTCGAGCGGATGCACCGCGACGCCAAGATCTTCACGATCTTCGAGGGCACCAGCGAGATCCAGCGGCTGGTGATCTCCCGGGCGCTCACCGGGTTGTCGATCCGGTAGTCGGTCCGGCGGCTATTTCCCGGTGCGCTCGCGATGCTTGCACCCGGGCCAGCAGCACGGCCGTCGCTGCCCTTCCTCAAGCTCCTCCTGGGTGCGGCGGATCCGCCGCTCCCGGGTGGCCTGCTGTTTGGCGTCTTCGACCCAGCAGATGAACTCGTTGCGCGCCAGCGGCGTGATGTCCTTCCAGGCTTCCAGCGCCGTGGAGTTGGCGATCAGGGCCTCGCGCAGATCCGTCGGCAACTTGTGGACCACCCCGCCGGGCACGCGTTGACCAGTCATGAAGTCAGCGTAGGTGGCACGTCTCAGCAACACACTTGCGACACGACATTGCCCTTACCGTGACCTTAAGACGGTCTTATTTTTCTTAGAGTTGGTGTACGGTGGGGGCTCAGGGCGGTTGTGAGCACGGGCACACCCTCGTGTTTCCCAGGTCGAAACCACGACCGGCCGCCTCGGCAGTGACGGAAGGAACCCGACATGCAGCCTGCAGCAGCCACCCGGATTGCCCTGGTCACCGGCGCATCGCGCGGTATCGGCGCCGACGTCGCACAGCGCCTCGCCGGTCCCGACACCCACGTCGTCGTCAACTACCGGGAGAAGGCCAACCGCGCCGACGAGGTCGTCGACAGCATCCGTCGGGCCGGCGGACGCGCCTCCACGATCGGGGCCGACATCTCCGACGAGGCCGCTGCCGCCGCGATGATCGAGCAGATCGGTCGCGAGTTCGGCCGGCTCGACGCGCTGGTGCTCAATGCCTCGACCGGGTTGGGGCTCGGCGTCGACCCGGGATATGCGATGCGGCTGAACCGCGACGCGCAGCGCCGCCTGGCCAAGCTGGCGTTGCCGTTGATGCCGGCCGGCGGGCAGATTGTGTTCGTCACCAGCCACCAGGCCCACTTCTTCCCCAACAAGGCGGTGCCGAAGGGTTACGCGGCGGTCGCCGCCAGCAAGCGCGCCGGCGAGACCGCGCTCTACGCCATGCGTCCCGAATTCGACCGCCGGGGAATCGATTTCACGGTGGTGTCCGGCGAGGTGCTGTCCGATCGGCAGCTCGCGACGGCGATCGCCCATGCCGCCTCGGCGCCGTACCCGTCGGGCATCGTCTACGTGGGAGGCCCGCACTACCTGGCCCAGATGTCGGCCTGACGCCGACGCTTCCGTTCAAGCCGCGGTTCCAGCCGCCGTTTTCCACACCAGGGCGGCACAAACACGCCGGCCGCGACCCTGCGGTAGAAATCGGTGCCACGAAAGGGTTCCGCACGCCCCGTCGGAGTACTACATTGCGTAGTAGTCGACTCCAGGGGGGCAGGATGCGGTGGCGCGGGGTTAGTCACGTCGAGTTCGCAGTGTTGGACTACGACACATCAATCGAGTTCTACGACGCCATGTTGGGCTGGCTCGGGTACCACAGCTTCTCCTCGCTCAACATGGAGTACCAATCGATCTACTACATGACGCGGTTCATCAACCCGCACAGCTACATCGGTATCCAGCCGGCGCGCATCGGGGACAAGCTCACCCACACCGACCAGGCCGTCGGGATCAACCACATCGCGCTATGGGCCCGAAACCGCAAGGAAGTCGACCGGTTTCACCGGGACTTCCTGCTCGCCAGGAACATCCCGGTCACCGACGAGCCCAAGGATTACCCGCAGTACTGGCCGGGCTATTACGCGGTGTTCTTCGACGACCCACTCAACGGCATCCACTGGGAACTGGCCTGGGTGCCGAAAATACCGAGCCCGCAACAGGTGTGGGCGTTCTACCGGTCCATGCGCGGGTTCGGCAAGAAGCGCCCGGATCTGGCCCGCACCGTCCCCGGCATCGCACTGCAAGCCAGGCGGACGCTGCCGGGTAAATGAACCGGGCTACCCCAGCGCCACACCCAATTCCTGGGCGAACACCTTGATCATGTGTTGCACCGCAATCTCATTGCGGCCGATCACCATATGGTCGTGCTGGCCGTGCCGGACGCCCTCACCACATTGCGGCAGCATCGCGAAATCCTCGTCGCGCACCGCGGCGTGCACCCCTTCGTAGACCGCGTCGTAACCGGCCCGCATGTCGTCGGTCGTGGCCGGCACCCGCCCCATCCAACTGTGGCGCACTGTGCAGCGGGTGGGTTCGCCCTCGGGCAACATGTCGATGATCTCCACGCCGACCGGGCTGTTGGCCAGGATCAGGTTGGGATACACCCAGTAGATGACACCCATGTTGGCCGACGGATCAAACGAGCCACTCGGATCGTCTACGAGATTCTTGATCCAGGTGAACGGGAAGCCGATGCGATGGTGCTTGCCGAATTCGTCGTAGACCGACGTGTTGGGCAGCGTGTTCTGTCCAATCAGGCTCTCGCCGTGGACGAAGGGGAAGTGGTAGCCCTCCGCGAACGCCTCCAACGCCCCCTTCCACGACACCTGCGAAGAGAATTCGCGGTCGGTGTGATAGCCGTAGTTCTGGTAGTTCCATTGCGCCAGTTCGTCGTTCAGTGAGCCGAGGTGCGCGTCGAGGTCGATGGCGGCGTCGGCGGTCAGCACCGCCCAGATGAAGCCGTGCCGTTCCTCCGAGGGCAGTTCCACCAGTCCGTATTCCGCCGTGTCGATCGTGTCGAAGCCCGCTTTGCCCGGCACCATGAACAGCTCACCGGTGTTGCGGTAGGTCCATGCGTGATACGGGCAGACGAACCGCGAGGCGTTCCCGGAGCCACAGGCCGGCATGGCGCCGCGGTGCCGGCAGTAGTTGAGGAAGACGTGGGCGGCGCCGGCGCGGTCCCGGGTGACCAATAGCGAGTCGCCGAGCACGGAGCGGACGACGAAGTCGTTCTTCGCCGGGATCTGAGCCGACGGCACGATCGCCAGCGGAACCCGGCGCAGGATCTGGGATTCCTCGATCTCGGTGATCTTGGGATCGCGGTAGTAGTGCAGCGGCACCTTCAACACCGCCTCGGCCATGTCCGTCGTTCCGTCCACGGCATGGCGCAGGGCGCGGCGGGTCAGTTCCTCATCGGTGCCGGCGACCGGGATGCTGATCATCAACAGACCATACAATGAAGTTCAATTG
This sequence comes from Mycobacterium sp. E802, assembly GCF_001666875.1. NCBI lineage: Bacteria > Bacillati > Actinomycetota > Actinomycetes > Mycobacteriales > Mycobacteriaceae > Mycobacterium > Mycobacterium sp. E802. The sequence continues at coordinate 70,067 of NZ_LZJD01000008.1, read as the reverse complement.
TATTGTCAAGATTCGCCGGGCTTCCATGCGACGATCGACGAATGCGCAGGCACGGCTGGTCGGGCGACATTCCCGCCGACGACGACGAGGCGGCCCGGCGCATCATCGACGCGGCCCGCCAGGCCATCGACGCCCGCGGCACCGTGAGCGTGTCGGAAGTGGCGCAGTCGCTCGGAGTGACCCGCCAGACCGTCTACCGCTACTTCCCCACCCAGGAAAGCCTGATGGCTGCCACTGCCATGTCAGCGGTGGACGGCTTTCTCGACCGGCTGGCCGCCGAGCTCGGCTCGATCACCGATCCAAGCGAGGCCGTGGTCGAGGGCATCGCCTACACCGTCGAGCAGATCCCGCACGACCGGTACCTGGGCCTGGTGCTGCAGCCCGGCAAGGCCAGCGCCTTCACCGCCGGGGTCACCTCGGACGTCGCGGTCGAATTCGGCAAATCGATCGTGCAGCGATTCGATATTGACTGGTCCGCCGCCGGTTTCGACGGTCACAAGCTCGACGAGCTGGTCGAGTTCATGCTGCGGACCCTGCAGTCGTTCATCGTCGATCCCGGTGGGCCGGCCCGTCGGGACGCCGGCCTGCGTACCTTCCTGCGGGATTGGATTGCGCCGGCCGTCGCTGCGCAGGCGCGCACATCCTCGCCCTCGGCAAAATAGCCGCCGCGTCAGTGCCGGGGCCGGCCAAGCGTGTTTACCGATTCCCCACGCGGGTTAGCCAAAGGGTCGCGCTCATTTCCGATAGCGCCGATAAATCCGATAGAAGGGACCCTTGCCATGATTGTCAAGCCGTTGACACTGTCCTCTGTACTGGTTGGATGCGCGGCCGCCGTAGCGGTGGCATTCGCCCCGGCAGCAGCCGCCGACCCCAATCAATGTCAAAGTGGCGGGACCGGTCCGAATTCCGCCGGGCCGCCGACGTGTGAGACGTCGGGACCGGCGGTCACCGCCACGCCTCCCGAGCAGGGCGGCCCCAACACCGGGAACGGGCCCTACGGACCGTGGGGTAACACGCCTCCGATCGGATAGCCGCCAAGCGCGGTTATTTGAGGTGGGGCGCAAGTAGTTCCGCCCAGGCGTTGGTCATCTTGTCGTACTCGTCTTCGCAACCGTCGGCACGGTCCTGAGGTAGCAGTCCCTGGCTGACCACGTCAGCATTGGCCACCGGATCGGATCCGTAGATCCAGCATTCGAAGTTGTACGTGCGCGCCGCGTCCAGGGTGTGCACGTCGGCGAACAGTGACTCATCCGGCTGACCGCCCTGTTGGGCATAGATGCGGTATTCGCGGGCCTGGTCTTTGGCGGCCTGGACGTAATCCGGGTCGACATTGCCGTCGTCATCGGGACCGAGCAGCACAGAGGCTGCCAGCTGATCGGCGACGTCTTCCTCGCGACCGGTGGCCGGCAATTGGTAGACGTCGATGGCCATGTGGCCGAGCTCGTGGAAGAACGAGGCGATCACGACGCGCCGAGCGGTGTCTTCGGGGTCGGGGTCACCGGCCTCACCGAAGATCTCGAGGCTTTCGTTGACATCCTCGTAGCACATCGTCATCTCTTGGTCGTCAGAACTCCAGTAGTCATTCGCCTCGTCGCACTGGGCGCCGACCAGCGGGATGTCGTAAGGCAGTTTGTACGTATCCGTGACGTCGTCGGCGAGCTGTTCCAGCACCCGGGTTCGCTGCATCAGGTCGCGGCCTTTGACAGCTTCGGCTGTGGTGGCGTCCTCGTACCGCACCACCATGCGTCCGGGGTCCGGTGCCGGATCCTCGGCCGCAGCGTTGGTTTCTTCGGCTGGATCAGATCCCGCCGGTGGGGCAGGTGTGGTGGCGCAGCCGACCGCCAGTACTGCGATCACTGCGGCAGCAGCGGCACACGACAATCGAGCCACGGTGCGTCCTCCGGGTTCGTCAGCAGTTTCGTGACGGTAGCCGATAATTGCCGACGCAAGGGCGTGTATCGCAAACACTCCTGCCGCCGGCACCGCGACAAACGCCCTGCCCGGCAACATCGGTCGTTGTCGTAGGCTCGTGACGTGGTCGACCTCTCCTATGTCATCGCCGGATCCGAAGCGACCGGCGGCGCCGGCCTGCAAGCAGACCTACGGACGTTTCAGCAGTTCGGTACCTACGGCGTGGGCACCGTGACCTGCATTGTGTCGTTCGATCCGAAGGCGAACTGGGTGCACCGCTTCGTGCCGGTCGATCCGCAGGTAGTCGCCGACCAGATCGAGGCGGCGACATCGGCGTACGACCTCGACGTCGTCAAGATCGGCATGCTCGGCACTCCGGCCACGATCGACGTCGTCGCCGAGGGCCTCGCCCGCCAGCCCTGGCGGCACGTCGTCGTCGACCCGGTCCTGATCTGCAAAGGCCAGGAGCCCGGTGCCGCCCTCGACACCGACACCGCACTTCGCCGGCAGATCCTTCCCCTTGCCACGGTGACCACCCCGAACCTGTTCGAAGCCCGCACGCTGTCGGGGATGGAGGACATCTCTTCGGTCGACGATCTCGTGGAAGCGGCCCGGCGCATCGCCGATCTCGGGCCGGCGTGCGTCGTGGTGAAAGGCGGGGTCGAGTTTCCGGGCGACGACGCCGTCGATGTGGTCTTCGATGGCAAGGACATCGAAATCCTGCGGGCGCCGAAGGTCGGGCAGGCACGCGTGGCCGGTGCGGGATGCACGCTGGCAGCAGCGATCACGGCAGCCCTGGCCAAGGGGTCAGACGTTGTCGACGCCGTGCGCCTGGCCAAGGAGTTCACCACCGCCGGAATCGTCGAACGAATCGGCGGCAACGCCCCGTTCGACACCGTATGGCAGGGTGCGGGCGCCACCCCGTAACTCCACCAAATCGCAGGTCACCCTTGTAGCTTCGAAATGCAGGACAAGCACGAGCGAACAAGGAGGAAGACCAATGACGAATCGTTCAGGAAGTGCGTTCTCCAGACGCACGTTCATCCGCGGAGCCGCGTTCGCGGTGCCCGTCGTCGGAGCTGCGGCACTTGCGCCGGTGGCTTTGGCGGCACCACAGGAGTGCGGTGATCCGTCCGGCAAGATCGGTAACTGCGCAGCGCAGCTGCCGCAGGAGTTCACCGCGACGAGCTTCAGCACGACCGCCATTGCCGGCGGCACGAACTACTCAATTCTGTTCAGTACCAACATCCGCCGCGGCCCGCTGGTGCCGTCGGGGGCCACCGGTTATCGCATCAAGAGCATCAGTGTCTCAGGCACCAAAAAGGACGGCACGCCGTTCTACCTCACCCCCGGAATCGGGGAGGTCGGTCCACGCATCCTCAACGCCCGGTCTGGATCGTCGCTCGGCTTCGCCTTGGATGTGCCGTGGGATGCGAACCAGCTCGTGCGGTCGTTCCTCTACACCTACGATGTCGAGTTCCTCACCGGCCTGACCGGCATCCAAACCTGCCGCTACACCACGACAATGACGCTCGCCGACAACGGGATGACACTCGGCGGCGTCGGGTCGGTCAACTTCTCCACCCCGATACTCGCCGAATGCGAGACGGCTCCCCCGCAGTAGGGCTACCGGCCGGCGTTGCGGGTCAAGTCGATTGCGTACTGGCTGACGAAGGTGCCCGCGGATGCCTCGCCCGGACCGCACGCGCCATCGGATTCACCGGGACGCTTGACCCAGAGGAAGGCGTCGACGTTTCCGTTGCCGGTCGCCGTGGTCGGCGCGGCGCCGAGCGCCCGGCCGCTGGGGTTGCACCAGTACATCTCGCCCTCGGCCGGTCCGGCGCCGTTGCGCGACGTGTCGATGACATAGGGCTTGCCACCGGTCATGCCGGAAATCGCGTCGCCGTAACCCATTTCCTCTTCGGTGGTGAAGAAGTTGGCGGTGTTGAGGCTGAAGCCGCGTGCCTTGGCGACCCCGACCCGGTTGAGCCGATTGGCCATCTCGTCGGCGGCGGTCCACCGGGAGTGCCCCGCGTCGACGTACACCGCGGTGCCCGGGTTGCGGGTCAGGGTGTCGACGGCGTAGCTCATCAGGTTGTAGCGCTCCTCGCGCTGATCACCCGACAGACAGTCGGCCATGGCCAGCGCGTCGGGCTCGAGGATGATCGCGGCCGGCCCACTGCCGATCGCGGCGGCGACGCCGTCGATCCAGCCTTTATAGGCCGCGGCCGAGCCGAACCCACCGGCGGCGTAACTCCCACAGTCCCGGTGCGGGATTCCGTAGAGCGCCAGAATCGGCATGGTCCCGGCAGCCTGGGCGGCGGCGATGTACTTGGCGTCCACCGCGGGGCTGGAAATGTTGTCCATCCAGTAGGCCGTCGGAGTGTTGGCGATGGCCTGCAGCTCCGGGCTCGGGTTGCCCTGCGCGGCGCGCATGGCCTTCGACGACGGGTTGACGTAGAACGACTGGCCCTCGAGCGGGTTCCCGTCGCTGACCAGCCGCACCGCCGACGTCGGTTGCGTGGTGGCGAGACCCACGCCGACCACGGCGGCGACGGTCAGAGCAGGAGCGAGCAGGCGCGCAACGGCGCCGACGGCTGAGGACATCACCTCAGGGAAAGTAATGGCGCGACGCGTCGAATGCCAGTCACCGGTTCTCGGAATCGGCCAACGCCCGGGTGTAGAAACTCATCCGCTCACGTAACTGTCCGGGGTCGATGCCGAACTCTTCTGGCCGATAGCAATGCTTGCCCTTGCCGTCGCGCGGTTGGCTGCGGTGATGTTCGGCCAGCATTCCGGCGATGTCCGGCGGGTCGATGTCGCTGGCGGCGTAGATGCCGCGCACCACCGCCTCGGGGTCAGCGACCAGATCGGTGTACTGGATGTCGAGCCAGGTCACATCGCGTGCGCCAATGCGGGCGTCGAGGGCGCGGCGCAGCCACAGTTCGGTCTGCCCGGTCTGGAACCGGCCCACATCGAGCGGGTCGACGTCGTCGCTGTAGGTGCGGCGGTAGGTCGCGAACAGGCTGGCGCCGGAGGCGACCGTCTCGACGATGTCGCGGTGCAAGTGCACGATGCAGGCGCCGGGGTAAGTCGCGGCCACGTGACGCAACTCGGCGGTGTGAGCCGGGGCCTTGAGGATCCACCGCCGGCCGTCACCGGCGTCGAGGATCTGCAGCATCCGCCGGTGCTGGGCATATTCGGTGGCGAAGCTCTGCGTGGCCAGCCAGGACGCGTAGCTGTCCAGGCGCGTGGTGGCGGTGAACCCCCAATTCCGCAGGGTGGTGCCCATACCGAGCACGCATTCCTCGGGCAGGTTCGGTCCGGAGTCGTGCACGGCTGCCATTGCCGGGTTGAGCACGTGCAGGAGGTATGGCCCGGCGGCAGCGGCATCGAGGCGACGGGTGCGTTCCTCGGGTTCGAGGTCGCCGGGCAGGCGCCACGGGGCGCCCAACTCGGCGGGCAGCGGCGCACGCAAGCGGGGATCGCGGTCGAGCAGTCGGAACAGGAATGTGGTGCCGGTGCGCCAGCCGCCCGTGATGATGATCGGCGGCAGCAGCGGTCGGTTCTCGGTCTCGGGGTTTTCGTCGAGATGCCGCGTGATCGCGGCCCGGGCGGCGAGTCGGCCGGCCGCCGTGCGCTGCGCGGTCGCGGCACCGAGGGCGTTGAGCCGGCCGTCCTGTTCGGCCGAGGTCAGGTACTGCAGCAGGCCGGGGCGCCACTCGTCGGGGTCACCGAGCACACGCGCCCCGGCGCCGCGGGTCACGCGGTCGAGCACGATGTCGACGGCGTCCGGCCCGAGCCGGTAGCGGTCTGGTCGGGCGGCGCGGTCCTGCTCGGCGGCCGCATACGCCTTCAGTCCCTCCGGTGTCCGGGCGGGCGCGGTCCAGGTCATGTGGGCTCCGAGAGGTCGGCCAGCCGCACCACGCGCGTTGTCGGTAACTCCGGCGGCTGTTCTGGTTGCAGGAATCGCATCACGACGATCCCGAAAGTCCGTTCCTCGGTGTCGATCCAGTCACCGGCTTCCGCGCCGGGTTCGGTGGCCGCAAGCACGAATCGATAGCGCCCGCCGTGGCGGGTCGCGGTGGCTGCGGTGTAGGAGACGCGACGATGGCGATAGTCGAGCGAGTTGAGAAACCTGCTGTAGGCCAAGATGTTCCAGTATCGACAGGGCGGGGCTTCCCCCTCGATTATCAAGGCTTCGTCCGGATCCAACTGCCAGCCACCGCGCAGGTAGTGGATGGCCGGTTCGGTGAACACCGCGCCACCGGCCATCTCGGTCCACTGCCGCAACAGATTCGGCGACGCGTGGTCGGCGGCGGCCGCGGTTTTCCAGATGAGCGGCAGGTGCGTGATCACCTTCGACGCCCGGGCCAGATCCTTCCCGAAGCGCACCGGGTCGATCGGCGCCGGGATCGGCGGTGATTCCACCGGCTCGATGGCACACGACCCGATCTGCTCGGTCCCGATATCGTCGTGGAAGTGCCGCACCCAGATCACCGACGCGTGGTCTGACAACTCCAACCAGTCACCGACCATGGGGCGGTCACCGCCGACCGTCACCTGATAGCCGCCGTCGTCATCGAACGTTATTGCGTCACTGTCGATCCGGGATTCGACTCGCGGCTCGCCGCCGCCGGCGCCGACGTAGACGGTGATCGACACGTACGAGGCGTCACCACGGTGGCCGCGGATGCGGTAGCGACCACCCGGTCGAATGTCGGCGACCCAGTACCGGAAGTCGGGGTTGTCCATCAGAAATTTCTGCCGCCAACCGTTGAAGGCGACGAACTCCGGTTTGTCACGATCCACTTCGAAGCGCCCCAGCTGGTTCGACACCGCGCGGAGCAGCGCGCGGAAACCGTCGGCCCGCTCGTTCTCCGGCAAATCGGCCGTATCGATCGCGAGTTGCGTTCCAGCCGTGCGCAATCCGTCGACAAAGGCATTCCACGCCGTGACTTCGGCGCGAGGTTCTTCAGCGACACCGTCACCCGAGGCGGTCACGCGGCCCCCAATCCGGAAGCGCCCGCTTCCCAAATTGGATGCTGCCCGCTACAGTCAGCGCATGTCAAGGCCCTACCGTGGGCAGGCCGCCGAAGCCCGGTCATCTGATCGCCGCGCCCGCCTTCTGCAGGCAGGCGCTGATCTGGTCGGCAACCACGGCGTGGCCGCCATGACCATGCGGGCCGTGTGCCGCGAGGCCGGACTCAGCCAGAAGTTCTTCTACGAAAGCTTCACCGACACCGACGATTTACTCCGGGCGGTGTACCGCAGCGCCTTCGAGCATGTCCGCGACGTGGTCGACGCCGCAAGCGACCCGGCAAGTGATCTGACCGCGCGCACCCGGGCCGGGGTGGCCGCCGCAGCACAACTCGTCAAAGACGATCCGCGGCTCTGCCGAATCCTGTTGGTGGAACCGATCGCCGACGAACGCCTGCGCCGGTACGTGCGCGACACCGTGGGCACCATGACGTTGGAGGGCATCGCCGCACCCACCGGCAGGGCGGCGTCGCCGCGGGTGAAGATGCAGTACGCCACCGTCTTCGGCGCGATCATCTCGCTGTTCATCGAGTGGACCGAAGGCAACCTGGGCGCCGACCTGGAGGCGTTCGTCGACCATGTGACCGGCATGCTGTTGTCGTCACCGTTGGCGTCCGCCGTTGAGCGATGACCGGCCGGAGCGCCACCAAAGTCAATGATCGCGGTTGGCTCGCCCGTCGCTGGTGCAGAACTGATACCACTGCTCGTCCCATGCGGCGTCACGTCGTCGATTCAGCGCAACGCGCAGCACTGCGACCGTGGCCAGGCCCACCAGCGCGGTGCCCGTCCACAGGGCCAGACCCGCACTGAGGGCGGAGCCCTGCAGTTCCGCATCGCTTCTGGGCGCCCTGGTCACTGCGCCGGTGTTATCGAGCCATACCGTGATCCGGGCACCCACCTGCACCGGTTCAGCAGTGGAGACGAAACCCGTCTGCTCTTGGAATGCCGAAGTCCAGCGCACACCGACGCGTCGGGGAGCGTGCGGAAGCCGGGCGGGGGCATTGACGGCGACCTCGGTGACGGTGGCCTCTACCGAGTGAACCGATTTGGCGTACTCCAGGTTTCGCGCCACGTTGTCGGCGTATGCGGCCCGGCTGACGAGCACCGCGGCCGGCACCGCGACGATCAATGCGATGACGCTGAGCAACGTCACCACGGCTTCGATGCGGTCGTGTCGTCGGACGAGGGCTCCGCGCCCGAGCGCGCGCAAAATCCACGGCCGGCGCATTGACGTCGACGCACTCATGCGCACAGCAGCACCGATGTAACGTCCACGTGAACGATTTTGACACCGAGTGTCATTACGAGGCAACGCCCGACGTCAAGAGGGGACCAACCTCACATTCCTGCGTGCGGTCGCGACGCGCCACCGGACGGGGCCCAAGTCCGTTGTCTCGGGGTGGCCTGGCACTCAGAGATGATGGGGCACATGAACGCGAACCCGAAGGAAGCCGGCCTTGCGAACCGGACGGCGGTGGCGGTGGCGCTCGCAGTGCTGCTCGCGGTACTGATTTGGAGTGGCACCGGACGCGCTTCTGCGGCCGAAGCGTCACCGGCCGGCGACGTCTTGTCCCTCGGCGATCCGGCCGCACCCGGCCAGATCGAGCTCTATCTGGATCCGCTGTGCCCCTACAGCGGAAAGATGGTCCGCGACCAGGGCGCCGAGATCGGCCGACGCATCGAGGCCGGCCAACTCCACATCAATCTGCGGTTCGTGAATTTTCTCGAAAAGTACTCGGCGAGTGGCACTTACGACACCCGCGCGATCTACGCCACCTACGTCGTCGCCGACCACTCACGGTCAAGTGAGGTCACGTGGCGCTTCATCGAGCAGATCTTCTCCGCCGAACAACAACCGAAGGAGACGGGCGAGTCCGATCTGAGCAACGATCAGCTCGCCGGCCTGGCCGACCACGTCGGCGCACCGCCGTCCGCGCAGAACATGATCAAACTCGGGCTTCCGATTCCCTACGACGCCCGCACCATCGCGGCGAACAATCTCCCGCTGCTGCGCAGCTTCCCCGAGTCCGGAGTTCCGTTGGTGGTCATCGACGGCAAGTCGGTCGACGGCAACTCCGACTGGCTGGACCGGCTTCCCACCTGATCACGGGCCTAGTCCGACTAGACTAAGTCGAGTAGACTTCGCGCATGTCGACGGTCAACATCCACGACGCGAAGACGCATCTGTCGCAACTGCTCACGCGCGTCGAAAACGGCGAAAAGATCACGATCGCCCGCGCCGGCAAACCTGTGGCGGACCTCGTCCCCCACACCCGAGTCGACATCATCTTCGGCGGCCTGGCCGGACGGTTCGCGTACGACACCGAACACTTCGATGACACCGACAGGGACCTCAACACCTTGTTCGGCATCGAATGAGTGGCCTGTTGCTGGACACCCACGTCCTGCTGTGGCTTCTCGAAGACAATCCGCGCTTGGGCGTCGCCGCGCGTGAGCGCATCACAGACAGCGCTGCGGTGTTTGTCTCGGCGGCCAGCACGTGGGAGCTCTCCATCAAGTCAGCGGTCGGCAAGCTCACGCTGCCCGACGATCTCGACCAGGCGATAGACCGATCAGGCCTGCGCGACCTGCCCGTCACGCGTCGCCACACCCTCGCCTCAGAGTTCACCGCACTCCCTCACAAAGATCCGTTCGACGCGATCCTGGTCGCCCAGGCCGTCGTGGAACGGCTCACCTTGCTCAGCGCCGATGCGAAGCTCTTGGCGGCCTCACCCGACGTGATCGACGCCCGAATGTGAGGCCGGCCGGCCGCCGCTACGGCCGATTTGCACTGTGACCTGGGCCACTGCCGGTCTCACCGGCCGACCGTGGCGCTTCGGCAGTTTCCGCAGTCATTACCATCTAAGCGCCACCCATTACAGGGCCAGCCCACACGACCCACAGGACGCTTGACTTGAACTCGCCAGAACTCGCCCATTGGAACGCCCAGGAAGCACTCGCGGAGGCGATGATCCCGATCATCGGCACATTGCATCGGGCAAAGGGCGTGACCGTCCTGCTGCACAGCCGATCGCTGGTGAACAAGTCCGTGATTTCGATCCTGCGGACCCACCGTTTCGCCCGGCAGGTCGGCGGTGAGGAGCTGTCGGTCGAAGAGACCTTCCCGTTCCTGCAGGCGTTGGCCGACCTCGACCTCGGTCCGTCGAAGATCGACCTGGGCCTGCTGGTCATGGCCTACCACGCCAGTGACCGGCAGCTGTCGATCCCGGAGTTCACCGCGCAGATCCTCGATGAGGTGACCGGTGAGAACAAGACCGAACCGCAGGGGCCGCGGGATGTGGTGCTCTACGGGTTCGGCCGCATCGGCCGCCTCGTCGCGCGGCTGCTCATCGAGAAAGCCGGATCGGGCAACGGCCTGAACCTGCGCGCGGTCGTGATCCGCAGCAACGGGGAAGGCGATCTGGCCAAGCGGGCGTCATTGCTGCGTCGCGACTCGGTGCATGGCCAGTTCAACGGGTCGATCAAGGTCGACACCGCGAACAACTGCCTGATCGCCAACGGCAACGTCATCAAGTTCATCCACAGCGACGACCCGTCGACCGTCGACTACACCCAGTACGGCATCAACAACGCGATCCTGATCGACAACACCGGCAAATGGCGCGACCGTGACGGCCTGGCCAAGCACCTGCGCCCCGGCATCGCCAAGGTTCTGCTGACCGCACCGGGCAAGGGCGACGTGCCCAACATCGTGCACGGGGTCAACCACCGCACGCTCGATCTCACCGAGCAGATCTACTCCTGCGCCTCCTGCACCACCAACGCGATCGTTCCGCCGCTCAAGGCGATGGACGACAAGTTCGGCATCGAGCGTTGCCACGTGGAGACCGTCCACTCGTTCACCAACGACCAGAACTTGCTGGACAACTACCACAAGGCTGACCGTCGCGGCCGGTCCGCGCCGTTCAACCTGGTGCTCACCGAAACCGGTGCCGCCTCCGCGGTCGCCAAAGCGATGCCGGAGCTGGAGGCCAAGATCAGTGGGAGCTCGATTCGCGTACCCACCCCCGACGTATCGGTGGCGATCCTCAACATGCAGCTGCACAAACCGACCACCAAGGAAGAAACCCTGGAGTACCTGCGCCAGGCGTCCCTGTCGGGCCCGTTGAGCCGCAACCTCGACTACACCGCGGCGACCGACGCCGTGTCGAGCGACTTCATCGGATCCCGCGCGGCGAGCATCATCGACGCCAACGCGACGATCGTCGACGAGGACAACGTGATCCTCTACGTCTGGTACGACAACGAATTCGGCTATTCATCCCAGGTGGTACGGACGGTTCAGTACCTGTCGGGAATCGAGTACCCGACGTATCCGCACATCTGAAACTGATCCGCGACGCACGGCCGGTCGGCGCCTCTACGAGATCACTCGATCGTTCCCGGGGCGCCGGTTCCGGCGCCGTTCGTCCACTGCGCCGACGCCTCACGCCCGAACACCACACCGAGCCCGATCATCAGCACGGCGAGGCCAAAATGCAGCCAGTTGTCGGCGTTGTTGACCGGGATGAAGTTGGCGGAGCTTCCCCGGTCGATCACCAGGCCGTACAGCCAGAGCACGGCGTAGACGAGACCACCGCCGACCAGATAGGCCCGCGCCGCGGCCGCGCGCCGGGCCATCACCAGACCGACAGCGCCGAACGCCAGATGCACGAGGTTGTGCAGTACCGAGACGGCGAACACGCCCAACAACATCGCGCCGGAATGGTGCCCGGCCCAGGTCAGCTCGCCGTAGTTGGTGGTGATGCCCGGGATGAAGCCCAGGATGCCGACGATGAAGAACAGGATTGCCACCGCGGTTGCGGTCACCTGCAACGGGGTCGCGTGACCGGCGTGCCCCTCTGATCGCGGGATCGGTTTCGCCATGATGCACACCCTTTCAACGGTTGAGCCGGGGCGGCTCGTGCACCGAGTACCCGAGGCATCGCTGCCCCACACGCCAGGGCCTAGAGTTGCGCATCAGGTTTGACGCCCCGGCGTGCGGGTATGCCGCGGGGCTGGGAGGCCAGATGGACAAGAAGGATTTCGAACGCAGCGGCGAGGACCCTGACTACGATCCGGACGCCGACCCCGAAATGCTGCAGCCGCAGCGGCTACGGCCGCAGCCGGATCAGGCCGAGGGTGCCGACGATCCTGCCGAAACCGGGTCGGAATGAGCGTCGGCGACGAAAAATACGGCTACGCACCAAGATTCGATATCTCCGAATCCAGCTTGGCGGCCTCCTCGGCCATCTGTTGTTCGGACAGTTGCGCTCCATCGGTCTGACCGATGAGGTCCGACTTGGAAATCACCCGCAGCGCGCCGCGGTAATCATCTGTATCGAGTCGCCCGGCCGGCACCACGTCGGTGTGCCCCTGAATCAACACCAGAACCGGGTCAGCCACATCCGAGGCCAGTAACCGTCGTACGTCATCAGCCGAGATCGTCATCAGTCGTCCTCATCCTCGTCCGTTGTTCGCCAGCCCATAGCTATGCCCGTTCGCTGCGGGTCCTATTCGTCGGTGTCGCCGATCAGCGGCGAGAATCCCGCAAGCCCTGTCAGGCGGGACGGTCGCCCAGGCGTTGCACGACGACACTTGTCGCGGGGTGCCACCGCGACAACGACAGCGGGTCGCCGCTGTGCGGCTACGGGTTGGCCGGCGGCGCGTCCCACCGGCCGGGGGCGGCCGGTCCGGCCGGAGACTCCAACCCGAGGCGGCCGGCCGCGAAGTCGACGCCCTGATTGACCAGGCTGTCGTAGCCGCTGGTGGTGTGCGCCGCGAAATTCAGACCGTCGGAGCACACGAAATCCTCGGGGGCACAGACCTTGAGAGTCTTGTCCACGTACTGCTGGCCGATGACGACCGGCGGTTCGCCCAAGAAGTTCATCGCCCGGATGTTCGGCGTCCCGTAGAGCACGACGGCGGCAACTTTGTCGGCGACCTCGGGCGCCAACGGTTTGGGTACCGTCGCCGGATCGACGCCGTCGGGGACAGCGGCCGAGGTGACGAAGCCCATCACCGCCGCACCTTGGGAATATCCACCAAGCACCATCTTGGTGTCGGGACAGTCGGCGGCCATCTTGGTGATATGCGCGCCGGCATCGCGGATGCCGTCGACACCTGTGGTCCACTGGTCAGTGGCCGGGTAGTTGACCGGGTACACGCCAAAAGACTTGTCGCCCACCCGATGTCGTAAGGAATCGACAAATGCCTGCCCGGTTGGCCCGACGCCCGGAGGTTCACCGGTACCGCGGGCGAACACCACCTCCACGTCAGGGCAGGGCTGCGCCGAGGCGAGCGGCGCCGAGTTGGCGAACACTACCCCCATCCCTGCGATCACGGCGGTACCGACCAGACCAATCAGCCGTTCAATCACGTTGGGTTCCTCTGCTAGTTCGGTGTCATCGGCTACTTGGGGAGCTTGTGTACCGACGCCAACGCCGCGGTGAGCGACTCGCTGGTCGGAAACGTTTGATCGTGGCCACAGACGGCCAACAATTGCGATACCGCGCGACCGGCCACCAGCGCCCACTGCACATTCCCCTCGGCGCAACGAGCGTTGATCGCGCGCAGAGCCGCCAGTCCGGCCGTGCCCATGAATTCCACCGTGGTCAGATCCAGAACCAGCCATTCACACCATGCCGCCTGGTGGAACTGATCGACGAGCTGATCGGCATTGGCGGCGTCGATGTCACCGATGACCCTGATCAGCGCCCCAGTCCGGCCCCACTGCTTCGTGAAATAGACGTGGCCGTGCTCGCGCCGCGCACCAGCGTTCTTGACGGCTTCCTCGGCCCGTCGCCGCTCAGCTGTGATCGGAAACGACATCGGCGACCCCCTCAGACGATGACTCGCGCTGCTGGGCTGCAGGGAACCGGCAGCCACGTCCCGACTTTCGTGGTGGCTGTGATCTCAACCTTGCAGACAAAAAGTACTCCGACCCGAAGGCCTGGGCAACCGCATCTCTGATGAGGAAAAGAAATGGTGAGCGCGCCGAGTGCGCAATATGAACAGCACGTGACACCAGCCGCCGGTGCCGGTGCAGACGCTTCAGCTCAACGGCCGGCGTAGCGAGGGCTCGCCTTCGGACCACCGTCCCATCATGTGATCGGCCAGCCGGTCCTCGACGAGGGCGTGGGCTCGAATCCCGAAAACCACATCTGCGTCGAGGTGAGGTTCGCGGGCCACCAGATCACCCACCACGTCGGTGCGCACCACCTGTTCGTGGACGGCGTCGGCTTCCACATGTTCGGCGTAGAACGCAACGCACTCCTGCGGAGCACCAAGGCGCTGCAGAGCCTCCACCAGCCGTCGCGAACCTGGCGAGGAGGTGATCTCGGTGGAGGCGAAGTGTCCGACCGCCGCGCCGCGCAGATTGCGATGTAAACCGAACAACGACATCAGGTTCACTGCGGCCAGCGATTCGGCCGGCACGTCGTCGATATAGCCGAGGTAGGTCGAGTCCAGCCCAGCGGCGTCCATCAGGTCGGCGAACAACTGCTGATGCAGCCGCGGCCCCCGGCCGCCGCCGAACTCATCGAATTCCACCGCGACGAAGGATGCTTTGGCCTGACCCGTCAGCCGCGGGATGGCCCAGGCGTGCGGATCGCCTTCCTTGAGGTGATACAGCGAGCGGTGCACGAAGTATTCGCACATCTGTTCCCAGGTTCCCTTGTCCCGCAGGTGATATGACAGACCTTCACCGTCGACCGGCTCGATCGAGATCTTCTCCATCTCGGCCACCGCCGTATCGTCGGGGTCGATCTCACCGACGGCGCCTCGCACTTCCGTCAGAAACTCCCGCTCCAACTTCCCCCGCAAGTGCAGCAGGCCGGCGTCCCACTCCCAACCGGCGTCTACCCCGACGAAACCGCGGTAGTGCAGCTCGTAGCAGACATAGAGGGCCAGGTGCAGGTCGAGACCGAACGGGTCGGAATCAGCCAGCGACGCCTCGACGCGGGACAGATGATTACAGGGCACCCGCTCGCTCAACAACCTGATGACGGCAGCTGACAACGGACCACGAGGATCAGGGAGGGTGGGTTCCACGAGAATCGGCGCAGATGTCACGACGGCACAGATACCCAGTTCAGCGGCGTATCAATCCCCGCCATGGCCGCTGCGCGACGGCACGCCGGCCAGAGGGGGTCTATCAGACGTCGGCGCCTGAGCCTTAACCGTTGAGGACGTGCTGCGGGACGAGGGCGAGCAATACGCCAACAAGCTCCGAGAGGCCGGGGTCGACGTCACCTCCGTGCGGGTGGCCGGGATGGTCCATGACTTCCTGCTTCTGGACAGCCTGCGTAATACCAAGGCCGCCAACGTCGCTCGTAGCCTGGCCATCGATGCGCTGCACAAGGCGCTGCACTAACAGAGGCCTCCAGCGGCCATGTCGACTCCGAGTTGACCACCGATGAATGGCACGGGCATGCGCCACCCTTGCGAATTGACGAGCACGGCGCCTCGAATCGGAAAATCCAACGACAACACGCAAGACAAGGCTGGAAATGACCAAGCGCATCCTGAACGTTGTCACCAACGTCCCCCACTATGACGACCCAAGCCACCCGACCGGACTCTGGCTGTCCGAACTCACCCACGCCTGGCACGTTTTCGACGAGCATGGCTTCGAACAAACTCTCGTCAGCCCCGCCGGCGGCAAAGTGCCGCTGGAGCCCAGAGCACTGAAGTTTCCCAATTACGACAAGACCGCCAAAGCCTGGCGCGCCGACCCGGCCAAGATGGCGCTGCTGGAAAACACGCTGAGCCCCAACGAGATCGACTCAACCGAGTACGACGCCATCTACTTCACCGGTGGCCACGCCGTCATGTACGACTTCCCCGACAGCGAGGGCTTGCAACGGATCACACGCGAGATCTACGAACGCGGCGGCATCGTTTCGTCGGTATGCCACGGCTACTGCGGACTCCTCAACACCAAGCTCTCCGACGGCTCGTATCTCATCGCCGGCAAGAAGATGACCGGGTTCGCTTGGCAAGAAGAAGTACTCGCCCGCGTCGACAAGCTCGTCCCCTACAACGCCGAGAAAAGGGCCAAAGAGCGCGGCGCGCTCTACGAAAAAGGTCTGATTCCTTTCACTTTCTACGCTGTAGTCGACGGAAATCTCGTCACGGGACAAAATCCGGGATCAGCCAAGGAGACAGCGAAGAAGGTCGCTTCGCTTCTGGGCTAGTCTGCCGATCACAGTCCGACCATCGCCATGCCGGCGTCGTTGTAACGGTTGCCCCGCACGCCGACGCGCGCGGCAAGTGCGTTGAGGTCGGCGATGTCGTCTGCGGACAGTGCAATCTGGGTGGAGCCCGAGTTCTCGTCGATGCGATTGCGGTGGCGGGTTCCAGGGATCGGCACGATCCACGGCTGCTGAGCGAGCAACCAGGCCAACGCGATCTGTCCCGGGGTGGCACCTCTGGTTTCGGCCAGGCGTCGCACGTGCGCCACCAAAGCTTCATTGGCCGTGATGTTCTCGGTGTTGAACCGCGGGATCGTGGCGCGGATGTCGCCGGCGGCGAACTCAGTCGAAGCCGCAACGGTGCCGGTCAGAAAGCCCTTGCCGAGCGGGCTGAACGGCACGAACCCGATGCCCAGTTCAGCGCAGGTCGGCAGCACCTCCGGTTCCGGGTCGCGGGTCCACAACGAGTACTCGCTCTGTACCGCCGTGACGGGGTGCACGGCGTGGGCGCGGCGGATCGTCGACGCACCCGCCTCTGACAGCCCGAAGTGACGTACCTTGCCGGCGGCCACCAGCTCGGCCACGGTGCCCGCGACGTCTTCGATCGGTACCCCGGGATCCACACGGTGTTGGTAGAAGAGGTCGATGACGTCGGTCCGCAGCCGGCGCAGCGAGGCGTCGGCGACCCTCTTGATCTGGTCGGGTCGCGAATCGGTGCCGGCCATTTTGCCGTCCACGATGTTCCAACCGAACTTGGTGGCGATGGTCACCTGGTCACGAAGCGGCGCCAGGGCCTCGCCGACGAGTTCCTCGTTGACGTAGGGCCCGTAGACCTCGGCGGTGTCGATGAACGTGACGCCCGCTTGCTCGACGGCGTAGCGGAGCACACCGATCATGTCGTCGCGGTCGCCAGGGTTGGGGCCATAGCCCTGCGACATTCCCATGGCGCCGAGACCAATGGCCGAGACTTCCAGTCCCTGCCCGAGTGTGCGTGTGTGCATGAATCCTCCTCAGTTCGCCGGGATTTCGATTCCGTATTTCTCGCTGGTGATGCCTCAGGTGCCGGTTCGCCACGAACCCCGGTGTCCAGCTATGTGGCTCGGATGGGGTCCAGTCAACGCCGGTATTCGCGTGTAAGGGAGTCCCAGCTGTTCGGGGGACTGCCAGTACCTCCCACCTCGGTGCGGAGCGCCCTACCGTGGAGACATGACCACGATGGACTTGCGCAGCGAGATCCGCGAGTTCTTGAGCTCACGGCGGGCACGGATCAGCCCGGATCAGGCCGGGTTACCCGCCTACGGCGGGAACCGACGAGTCAAGGGACTGCGCCGCGAAGAGGTGGCACTGCTGGCCGGGGTGTCGGTGGACTACTACGTGCGCATGGAGCGAGGCAGCCTCGCCGGTGCCTCCGAAACCGTGCTCGATGCGCTGGCCTCGGCTCTACACCTCGACGAAGCCGAGCGTGACCACCTCTTCGCCTTGGCCCGCGAATCCGGAACCCACAGCACCCGTCGGCGGCGCAAAACTCCGGCAACGGTGCGCCCGGTGCTTCAGCAGGTGCTCGACGCCATCACCGACGCACCCGCCTGGATCCGCAACGGCCGCCACGACATCCTTGCCATGAACCAACTCGCCCGCGCGCTGTATTCCCCCGTCCTCGCCGACCCACGACGACCAGCCAACACCACACGCTTCGTCTACCTCAACGCCGAAGCCGCCCGGGAGTTCTTCGTCGACTACGACAAGGTGGTCCGTGACGCCGCCGCGATGCTACGGCTAGAAGCCGGACGCAACCCCCACGATGAAGAACTCGTGGCATTGATCGGCGAACTGTCAACCCGCAGCGAGCTTTTCCGGCAACGCTGGGCCTCCCAGGACGTGCGGTTCCACCGGTCCGGCCGTAAACGGTTGCGCCACCCCGTCGTAGGTCAACTCGACCTCGACTTCGAAGCCATGGAACTTCCATCGGAACCTGGTCTGGCCCTGAACATCTACACCGCGGCCGCAGGCACCCCGAGCGCCGACGGCCTCAAACTGCTCGCATCCTGGGCCGCCAGCCAGAACCTCATGACGGAAACCGCTCCCCCCCAACCGCTGAGGCGCTCGGCACCGTCGAGGCGACAACCAGAATGACGACCAGTGACACGGCGTGAACGAGAGTAGGGAATTCCATGGCAGACACGGATTTCGACCAGATCTTCCCACTCGGGGAGCCCAACGACGCCTACGCGCAGTACTTCACCGGGCAGAGCTACCTGGCCCCGCTCGCCTCCGGGAGCGTCCCGGTAAGCAATGTGTCCTTCGAGCCGGGCTGCCGCAACAACTGGCACATCCATCACGGCGCCGCCGGCGGTGGTGACCAGATTCTGTTGTGCACGGCGGGCAGCGGCTGGTACCAGGCTGAGGGTCAGGAGGCCGTCAGCATGATGCCGGGCACCGTGATCCGCGTCCCGGCCGGCACGAAGCACTGGCACGGCGCGAAGGCCGACTCGTGGTTCTCCCACATCGCCTTCATCACCCCCGGCGAAAACGTCAGCAATGAATGGCTCGAACCCGTCACCGACGAGGTGTACGGCCGGCTTCCGAAGGACGGAGAAAACGCATGAGCATCCTGACCGAGACCTACACCCTCTCTAACGGCGTCGAGATCCCCAAGTTGGGACTGGGGACTTGGCTGATCGACGACGCCTTGGTGGCCGACGCGGTGCGAGCGGCCGTAGAGATCGGTTACCGCAACATCGACACCGCCCAGGCCTACGGCAACGAGCGCGGCGTCGGTGAGGGCGTACGCACCTCCGGCGT
The DNA here is from genome assembly GCF_001666875.1 of Mycobacterium sp. E802. Lineage (NCBI taxonomy): Bacteria > Bacillati > Actinomycetota > Actinomycetes > Mycobacteriales > Mycobacteriaceae > Mycobacterium > Mycobacterium sp. E802. Next base: position 51,120 of record NZ_LZJD01000008.1, on the reverse strand, counting down.
GGATCGCGACGAGCTGTTCGTCTCGACCAAGCTGGCCGCCGAGATCAAGGACTACGACGACGCGGTGGCTGCGATCGAGGGATCACTGGACAAGCTCGGACTCGAGTACATCGACCTGATGCTCATCCACAGCCCGCAGCCCTGGAACGACTTCCGCGGCGGAGACTACGCCGAGGGCAATCGTGAGGCGTGGCGAGCGCTCGAGAATGCCTACAAGGCCGGCAAGCTGAGGTCGATCGGTGTATCGAACTTCGAGGAGACTGACCTCGACAACATTCTCGGCGCATGCACGGTCGCACCGCACGTGAACCAGATTCTCGTGCACGCGGGCAATACCCCGGGCGACCTCATCGCCTACTGCGGGAGCAAGGACATCCTCGTGGAGGCCTACTCGCCGATCGCGCACGGCGAGATCCTGAAGAACCAGGACGTCGCCGCGATCGCGGAGAAATACCGAGTGTCGGTACCGCAGCTGTGCATCCGCTACACGCTGCAGCTCGGAACCGTGTCACTGCCGAAAACCGCCAATCCAGAGCACATGCGCTCCAACGCGCAACTCGATTTCGTCATCTCCGACGACGATATGGACGTCTTACGCAACCTGGACGAACGGGACTACGGCGACGCCAGCGTCTTCCCTGTCTACAGCGGCAAATAACGCCCTGCACCAACGACATCAGGGGATCCGGCTTTCGGCGGCAGCTCGGTGAGGGCTGGTCACGCCGACGAATGAATGGCCGCTTCCCAGTACGAACGTTCCGGCCGACCCGGCATTAGCGCGTCTAATGCAGGCTAAAATTCATTAGCTGTACTTGACTAGCGCATACCCATAGCGTCGAGCACATGGCTTCACCTGTCCTCGTCGGATTCCTCACCACCATGGCGTTGATCGCCGCGATCGGCGCACAGAACGCGTTCGTGTTGCGTCAGGGCATTCGTGGCGAGCACATCGTCGCGGTGATCGCGTTGTGCACTGTCTCGGATCTGATCCTGATCGCGGCCGGCATCGCCGGTGTCGGTGCGGTGATCACCGCGCACCCCGATGCCGTCACGATGGTGAAGGTCGGTGGCGCGGCATTTCTCATCGGCTATGGCGTGCTGGCCGCGCGGCGCGCCTTCCGGCCGTCGACCCTCACCCCCTCGGAGCGCACCCCAGCCCGGCTGGCCGAGGTGCTGGTCACCTGCCTGGCGCTGACCTGGCTCAACCCGCACGTCTACCTCGACACCGTGGTGCTCCTCGGTTCCCTGGCCAACGAACACCACGAGCAGCGGTGGCTCTTCGGTGCCGGCGCGGTACTGGCCAGCGCGGTGTGGTTCACCGGCCTGGGCCTGGGGGCACGGCGGTTGGCGGGGCTTTTCGCCACGCCGATGACCTGGCGCCTCCTCGACGGCGCGATCGCGGTGACGATGATCGCGCTGGGGCTGGGCCTCGTGCTCTCCTGACGGGCGTGACGATTCACCAACCCAGGTCGTGGCGCCCGGGTGCCGATGCGACAGACTGACCAGGTGAATCGCATGTTCCGGCGTGGACAACCGACGGCCGCGCACCCGTTGGCGGACGCTCCCGCGTGGTTCACCACTGCGCTGGAGGAGACGCCGCAGCACTCGACGATCGACGTCGACGGCTGCCCGATCCACGTGCGCGCCTGGGGCGACCCGGACAAGCCGCCCCTGGTGTTCGTCCACGGCGGTGGCGCCCACTCCGGATGGTGGGATCACATCGCGCCGTTCTTCACCTCCACGCACCGCGTCGTCGCGCCGGACCTCAGCGGGCACGGGGACAGCGGCAAGCGCACCGAATACGCCCTGTCGATCTGGGCGAAAGAAGTGCTGGCCGCAGCGGAAGCATCCAGGGCCTCGGGCTCCTCGGCCCGGCCCACCATCGTCGGCCACAGCATGGGCGGCTGGGTGGGCGCCTCGGCCGCCACCCATTACGGTGCCCGGATCGACAGCATCCTGGTTATCGACTCACCGCTGCGCGATCGCGCCCCCGAGGAAGTCCGGTTGCGCAAGCGCCGCCGCGACGCCGCCGGTTATCCGACGGAGGACGAGATTCTTGCCCGGTTCCGGGCGGTACCGAAACAGGACGTGACACTGCCTTTTATCGGTCACCACATCGCCGTGGAATCCATCCGCAAGGTCGATGACGGATGGGTCTGGAAGTTCGATCCCGACATCTTCGGCGGCCTTCTGATGGACGAAACGCCGGACGACGAGGAACTTCTGGAAAACGCGTTCGCCCGAATCCCTTGCCGGATCGGCTATTTGCGTTGTGAAAACGGTGTCGTGCCGCCCCGGATGGCCGACCAGATCCGTTCGATCCTCCAACTCCGCGGCCCCTTCGTCGAACTCGCCGAAGCCGGGCACCATCCGATGCTGGACCAGCCGCTGCCGCTGGTGGCCACGATCCGCACGCTGCTGGAATTCTGGTCGATCACCTAACACGCCAAGGCCCGATCACGCCGAATGTTCGCGCGACGAGGATTTGACCCACCGTTTTGTTAGTTAGCCTACCTATGCGGTAAGGTTTCGACCCTCTTCGGCGCAGGCCGAGGTCGCGTGAGCACGCGTACTGGTATCGAAGGAGGTCGCTGCGGTGTCCCAGCAGTTGGTCGAACGTCCGGCCACCCCGAAAGGCGGAGGCGCCTTGGTCGCAGTGCTCGCGGCCGCTGGCGTCAGCGTCTCGCTGATGCAGACACTCGTGGTGCCACTGGTTCCGCAACTGCCCGAGATACTGAACACGAGCCCGGCCAATGCATCCTGGGCGGTCACCGCGACACTTCTCACCGGCGCCGTGGCGACGCCGATGTTCGGCCGGCTCGGAGATATGTTCGGCCCCAAGCGGATTCTCGTCGCCTGCGCAGTGCTCCTCACCGCCGGCTCAGTGATCGCCGCGCTCACCAGCTCCCTGGCGCCGCTGGTGGTCGGACGTGCACTGCAGGGCTTCGGCGCTCCGGTCATCCCGCTGGGCATCAGCGTGCTGCGCGCTGCCCTGCCCGCCGACCGCGTCGGCGGCGCGATGGGCATGGTCAGCGCCTCACTAGGGGTGGGTGGCGCATTGGGCCTGCCGCTGTCCGCAGTGATCGCCGAACATTCCAGCTGGCACGTATTGTTCTGGTTCGCAGCGGGTCTGGGCCTGCTCTCGGGAATCCTGTTCGCGACAATGGTCCCCGACATCGTGCCCTCGACGTCCACGGGCCGATTCGACGCGCTGGGGGCGGTCGGACTGGCCACCGCACTGCTGTTGTTACTGCTCCCCATCTCCAAAGGCGCGTCGTGGGGCTGGGGCAGCCCCCTCACGCTCGGCTTGCTGATCGGATCGATCGTGGCATTCGTGGTGTTCGGCTGGTGGCAGTACCGCGCGCCGACACCGCTCGTCGACATGCGCACCACGCTCAAACGCCCAGTCCTGCTGACCAACATCTCCTCGGTGGCGATCGGATTCGGGATGTTCGGCACCAGCCTGATCGGTCCCCAAATTCTGCAGATGCCGGCGGCAACCGGGTACGGCTTGGGTCAATCCATGGTGATGGCCGGCCTGTGGATGGCCCCGGGAGGCCTCGCGATGATGGCCGCGTCCCCGGTCGCGGCCAAGGTGATCGCCGGCCGCGGCCCGCGGTTCACCCTGGTCCTGGGCGCCATCGTCATCGCGGTGGGATACCTGGGCGGGACCCAGCTCCTCGGTTCGCCCGCGGGTGTTCTGACATTCGGTGTGGTGTGCAGCGTCGGCGTCGGTTTCGCGTTCGCCGCGCTGCCCACCCTGATCAACTCGGCCGTGCCGGTGTCAGAAACCGCTGCGGCCAACGGAATCAACTCACTTGCCCGCTCGCTGGGCACCTCGACGTCCAGCGCGGTCACCGGCGCGGTGCTGGCCCAGATGACCATCGTCTACGCCGGCCACACGTTTCCGACGCTGGCGGCCTTCCAGACCGCCATGCTGATTGCCGGAGGCGCAGCCGTGGTGGGAGCCCTGCTGGCGGTGACGATCCCGACCTCAGTCCCGACGCCGGCATTGGCGGACGTGGAACAGGTCGTTGTGCCCGTCCCGGTGCGACGCCGGGCCCAACGACTCGAGAACGTGCTGACCGCGCTCGGCCGCCAGGCCGCCGTGGCGTTGCAGATTCCCTCGACGCCATACCGACTCGACCGCGGCGACTACGTCATCGCCTCCTATCTCGGCGGCGGCGACCCCCTCACCCTGCAAGAACTCGCACGCGCGGTCGACAGCCCGGCCGAGACCGTCGACGAGCGGTTGTCCACCTTGATTCGCGACGGCATGGTCGGCCGCTCTCCCACCACCGATCAAGCCGCGCCGCCACGTTTCCTGCTTACGTCGCACGGCCGCAACACCTTTGAGCGCCAACGAGCGCTGAACATCTCCCGGCTGGAATCCATCCTGTCGCGTTGGGATGACGGCGACGTGGCCGCACTCATCGGCTACCTCGGCCGGCTGTCCGACGGCATCGACGACGAAGTGCAACGGCAGAACATGGCGGTAACCATCCCGGCGGCCGGACCGCCGGCGCCGACCCCACCGCCGTCGCCGAACGCCCCCACCGCACCGCTGCACACGCCACGATCATCTCGGGCACACCGGCGACCACAACCGGTCGCACCGCAAACGTCACGAGCGCGGTGGAGCACTCCGCCTCGATAAGTAGATCCGCACGTGGCGCTATAGCCAACGGGAGGACGAGGATTCGTGGTCCGCGCTAGTGGAGCGCGGCGGCGAGGTAGGGGGCGGACACGCTGTCAGGGTGGGTCGACGCCATGGCCGGCGTGCCGGTGGCCACGATGCGGCCGCCGTCTCCGCCGGCACCGGGACCGAGGTCGATGACGTGGTCGGATTGGGCGACGACGCGCATGTCAAGTTCGACGACGACGACCGTGTTACCCCCGTCGACCAGCTTCTGCAGATGCCGCAGCAGACGGTCGGTGTCGGCGGGGTGCAATCCCGCCGACGGTTCGTCGAGCAGATAGAGCGCGTCGCCGCGGTGCGCCCGCTGTAGCTCGGTGGCCAGCTTGACGCGCTGGGCCTCGCCGCCGGACAGTTCGGTCGCCGGCTGCCCCAACCGCAGGTAGCCCAGCCCGACGTCGCGCAACACCGTCAACGAGCGCAGTACGTCGGTATCGCCGTCGAAGAACTCCGACGCCTGCTCCACACTCATCTCCAGAATCTCGGCGATGTTGCGATCCCGCCACGTGATCTCCAATGTGCTTGCCTTGTAGCGGGTTCCGTGGCAGTCCGGGCACGGGGCATAGACGCTGGGCAAGAACAGCAGCTCCACCATCACCCACCCCTCCCCCTCGCAGGTCGGGCATCGGCCCGACGCGACGTTGAACGAGAACCGTCCGGCCTTGTAGCCCCGGCGTCGCGCTTCCGGTGTCGCGGCGAAACGGCGACGGATGTGATCGAACATGCCGGTGTAGGTGGCAACGTTCGAACGGGGCGTGCGGCCGATGGGTTTCTGGTCGATGCACACCACACGACGCAATCCCCCGATGCCGCCGACGATCCGGCCGTCCACCGGTGCCGCGCCCCCGACCAGCAGGAGGTCATCGTCCGACACCTCGTCAGTCGATCCGCTCACCGGTGCGCCCAGGTGCTCACCGACCAACGTCGGCAGCGCCTGACTGACCAGACTCGATTTCCCCGAGCCAGAGACTCCGGTGACCGCGGTCAGACATTTCAGCGGGAATGCCACCGACACGTCGTGAAGGTTGTTGCGGCTCACGTGTTCCAACCGCAGCCAGTCGGCGGGCTCGCGGGGCGTGCGGGCCACCGGCGGCACCAGGCCGAACAGATAACGGCGCGTGACTGATTCGGCCACCTCGGTGAGACCCTTCGGCGGACCGCTGTAGAGAATCTCCCCGCCGCTATCACCGGCTCCGGGGCCGATGTCGACCAACCAATCGGCCGCGCCGATGATGTCGAGCGAGTGCTCGACGACGAAGACACTGTTACCACGTCGCTTCAAACCATCCAGAACGCCCAGTAACGCGTCCCGATCGCGAGGGTGCAGGCCGGCCGACGGCTCATCGAGCACGTACACCACCCCGAACAGCTGCGACGACAGCTGCGTCGCCAGCCGCAGCCGCTGCAACTCTCCCGAAGACAACGTGGGGGTGCTGCGGTCCAAGGAAAGGTACCCCAGGCCCAGATCCATGATCGGCTTCAGCCGCTCGAGCAGTTCGTCCGCCAAACGCGCTGCGGCGGCCCGCTTCTCGACAGACATGTTGGGGGTGTGTCGGATGTCAGGAGCCGCCTTGTGCGCCGAGCCACCGGCAGATACCCGGTCTCGGACCGCCGCGCGGCGTGCTGACTCGTCGAGAACGTCGCTGGAACCCACCTCGGTCGGCGCCCAGCTGTCGCCGGCCACGGGCTCCAGAACCTGTGCGAGCGCAGTCAGCGAGAGTCCGGACAGGGCGGCGATGTCGAATCCCTCGAAGGTGACCGACAGCGCCTCGGGCTTGAGCAACTTGCCGTCACATGTGGGACAGACTGCGCTGCTGACGAACTGGGACACCCGCTTCTTCACCGAGGCGCTCTTGGTGTTGGCGAACGTGTCCAGGACGTATCGGCGCGCGCCGGTGAACGTGCCTTGGTAACTGGGCTCCAAACCCTGTTTCACAGCGCGACGGGTCTGCGCCGGAGTGAACCCGGCGTACACCGGCACCGTCGGATGTTCCTCGGTGTACAAGATCCAGTCGCGATCCTTCTTCGGAAGGTCTTTCCACGGCTTGTCGACGTCGTAACCCAACGACACCAGGATGTCGCGCAGGTTCTGCCCGTACCACGCCGGCGGCCACGACGCGATGGCCCGGTCCCGGATGGTCAGCGATCGATCCGGCACCATGAGCGCCTCGGGCACCTCATACACCCGGCCGATGCCGTGGCACGTCGGGCACGCCCCTTGCACGGTGTTGGGTGAGAAATCCTCCGCGAACAGCATGGGCTGCTCAGCCGGGTAGTTCCCGGCGCGCGAATACAGCATCCGCACCAGGCTCGACAGTGTCGTCACACTCCCGACCGATGACCGTGCGCTGCCCACGCCACGCGACTGCTGCAACGCCACCGCGGGCGGCATCCCCTCAATCGAGTCGACATCGGGAACACCCACCTGGTCGATCAGCCGGCGCGCGTACGGGGCCACCGACTCCAGGTACCGGCGCTGCGACTCGGCGAACAACGTTCCGAATGCCAGCGACGACTTGCCTGATCCCGACACACCGGTGAACACCACCAGCGCATCCCGCGGAACGTCGACGTCGATGTTCTTGAGGTTGTGTTCCCGGGCACCGCGCACCTGGACATCGGCCGGGATGTCCACCGGCCGCTCATCCCGCGGCGGTTCAGATGGCCTCATCACCACAATCCGACGGCATAGGTGATCAGTTCTTCGGCGAATAGCCCGGTTTGGCGAGCAGATCCCGAAGGCCCGCATCGATGAATGCGGTATCGACCGGGTTCGCGCCGCCGCCCGCGAAATGCCCCCAGATACCGGGAATCACCCGCACCTCACCCTGGACGATGTACTCACTTGCCCACTTTTCGTCCTCCGGCGGAAAGTAGAGGTCCTTTTCGGCCGGCATGGCCAGGAGCGGACACCGGATGGCACCGAGCGCCTTTTTGGTGTCGCCGTCGAATCCCGGTGTGTTGCCCACGTTTCCGCTGTGCCATGTCCGCAGCATCGTGATCAGGTTGTTGGGATCGCGTCCGTCGCGGAAGAAGTTCTCCCAAAACCCGTAGAGGAAGTCATCGAGCGAGGTGAAACCGAGCTCACGCCAGGTCTCTTCCCAATAGAACGCCTGCGAGTAGCCCCAGCCCGAATAGACCCGCGCAAATGCGCGCAATCCCTTGACCGGCAGGGCATTCGATGAGTAATCGCCATCCGCCCACGCGGCGTCGGCCGTGAGTGCCGCGATCAGCGACTCAAGGAAGACTTTGTTGTGCGGTGCGGTGATGCTCGACCCGCAGAACGGTGCGGCGCGCTGCACCATCTCCGGGTGACTCACCGCCCACTGATACGTCTGGCCGGCACCCATGGACCATCCGGTGACAAGCGCGATGGTCGAGATGCCGAACTTCTCGGTGACGAGTTTGTACTGCGCCTCGACCTGGTCATAGAACGTCACTGCGGGGAAGCGGGCCCTGTCGTAGGGCGCGGGGGTGTTCGATGGCGACGACGAGAGCCCGTTGCCGAGCATGTTCGGGACGATGATGAACCAGTGGTCGGGATTGAGCGCCTTGTCCGTTCCGATCAACCACTCGTTGTCCGTATGCCACCCCGAATACCAAGTGGGGTAGACGATGACGTTGCTCTTGTCGGCGTTGAGCGTGCCGTACGTCTTGTAGGCCAGGGTGGCGCCTCGGAGCGTGGAACCACCCTGGAGGGTGAAGTCGCCAAGGTCGAAGTACTCGGCATCGCTGGGTGCGGGCAAGGTGGGCTCCTCTTTTCTGTTGTTGATTACTCTAAGTGCGACGGACAGCTAAGTACCACGGACAACCAATTCCACTGGCAGACGGACGGATTCGACATGGCGCTGGGCGATGACGTCCAGCAGACATCGGAACGCGGTGGCACCGATCTGTCGGGCCGGTGAGCGCACGGTGGTCAACGGCACCGGCAGCTGCGCAGCCACCGGGATGTCGTTGTAGCCCACAAGGCCCAGCTGGTCGGGAATGCTCAACCCGACGTCGCGGGCCACGCCGACCACACCGATCGCGATCGAGTCGCTGACCGCGAAAATGGCCTGCGGCCGATCGGGGCCGGTCAGCAACTCGGTGCCGGCGCTACGGCCGCCGGCGACGTCGAACGTCGAGCGCTTGACCCGGAGCGGCGGCAGCTCGACCCCGGCGTCGGCCAGCGCGTCGCGGAACCCGGCCAGGCGGTCGTTGGCGGTGGTGGCATGTGCCGGGCCGGCGATGACGGCGAGATCGCTCAGGCCGCGCTCCAGCAGATGCCGCCCGGCCAGGTAACCGCCGCGACGGTCGTCGCCGCCGACGAACGGGACGCCGGCCTCGGCGTGCCGGGTCATCAGCAGCACCGGCACCCGGCCGAGGTTCAGCGACTCCAGGAAGCGGTCGCCGGGGATGTGCAGGCTCGATAGCAGCAGGCCGTCCACCTGCCGGCTGACCAGGAATTCGATGGCGCGCCGCTGCGCGTCGAGGTCGTCGGGCGGGCTGGAGAGCAGCACGGAGTACCCCGCGGCGGTCGCGGCTTCTTCGATGCCCTCGAAGTACGTCGCCACCACGCCGTCGGTCAACCGCGGCATCACCACCCCGACCGTGGTGGTACGGCGGGTCCGCAGGCTGGCGGCCTGCAGATTGCGTTGATACCCCAGTTCGGTGGCCACCGCCCGCACCCGCAACGCCGCCTCCGACCAGCCGTCGATCGGCTCGGGCTGCCGCAGCACGCGCGACGCCGTGGAGATGTGGACCCCGGCGCGCTCGGCGATCTCTTTGAGCGTCGGCGCCCGACCCGTCACAGCCGACCTCCTGATCCGGCGGATTGACCGCATCCGCGATGCGCCCCTACTGTAGGTGATGCAATCGTTCTCGCAAACGTTCTGCCAACCGATTGCACACGTCTGCGGCTCCAGGAGGAAAAATGTCCAAGGCCACCACGCTGTCCCAGCTGTTCGCGCTCGACGCCCTCCTCGATGAGGACGAAATCGCCATGCGGGATACGGTCCGCAAGTTCTGCGATCAGCGCATCCGACCGCACATCGCGGAGTGGTTCGAGGCCGGCGCCCTGCCCGCCCGCGAGCTGGCCAAGGAACTCGGCGGACTCGGCGTCCTCGGCATGCACCTCGACGGCTACGGCTGTGCGGGCACCAGCGCGACGGCCTACGGCCTGGCCTGTCTGGAACTGGAAGCCGTCGATTCCGGCCTTCGCAGCCTGGTCTCGGTGCAGGGCTCGCTCGCCATGTTCAGCGTTCACCACTGGGGCAGCGAGGAGCAGAAGCAGCAGTGGCTGCCGAGGATGGCCACCGGCGAGGCGATCGGCTGCTTCGGGCTGACCGAACCCGACTTCGGTTCCAACCCGTCGGGCATGCGTACCCGCGCCAAGCGCGATGGTGACGACTGGGTGCTCAACGGCACCAAGATGTGGATCACCAACGGCTCCATCGCCGATGTCGCGGTGGTGTGGGCGCAGACCGACGACGGCATCCGCGGTTTCGTCGTCCCCACCGACGCGCCCGGGTTCTCCGCCCCGGAGATCCACGCCAAACTCTCGCTGCGCGCATCGGTCACCTCCGAACTCGTGCTCGATGGCGTGCGCCTGCCCGCCGATGCGGTGCTTCCCAAGGCTCAGGGCCTGCGCGGCCCGCTGTCGGCGCTGAACGAGGCCCGGTTCGGCATCGTCTTCGGTGCCGCCGGCGCCGCGCGCGACTGCCTCGAGACCGCCATCGACTACGCGCAGACCCGCGAGGTGTTCGACAAGCCGCTGGCGGCGTACCAATTGACGCAGGCCAAGATCGCCGACATGGCGCTCGAGGTCGGCAAATGTCACCTGTTGGCCTACCACCTCGGTCGGATCAAGGATCGCGGGGAGATCGCCCCCGAGCAGGTCAGCCTCGGCAAGCTGAACAACGTGCGCGAGGCCATCGCGGTCGCCCGTGAATGCCGAACCATCTTGGGCGCCAACGGAATCACCCTGGAGTACCCGGTGCTGCGGCACGCCAACAACCTCGAATCGGTGCTGACCTACGAGGGCACCTCCGAGGTGCACCAGTTGACCATCGGCAGGGCGCTCACCGGCGCCTCGGCGTTCCGGTGAGCGCCGCGGATTCCGCCGGAGCTCTCGACGGCCTGCTCATCGCCGACTTCGGCCGGGTGCTGGCCGGCCCGTACGCCACCATGCTGCTGGCCGACCTGGGCGCCACCGTCGTCAAGATCGAGCGCCCGGGCACCGGCGACGACACCCGAAGCTGGGGGCCGCCCTGGGTCGACGGCGAGGCGTCGTACTTCCTGTCGGTCAACCGCAACAAACAGTCCGTCGCCGTGGATCTGCGCGATCCCGCCGGACTGGCGCAGGCGCGGGCGCTGGCCGCGCGGGCCGACGTGGTCGTGGAGAACTTCCTGCCCGGCACCATGGACCGGCTCGGGCTGGGTTACGACGACGTTCGCCGGACCAACCCCGGCGTGGTGTACTGCTCGATCACGGGATTCGGCCGGGAGCAACAACTTCCGGGCTACGACCTGCTGATCCAGGCGGTCGGCGGGCTGATGAGCATCACCGGACCCGATCCGGCCACCCCCACCAAAGTCGGTGTCGCCGTGGTCGACGTGATCACGGGACTGCATGCCGCCGTGGGCATCCTGGCGGCGCTACGCCATCGCGACCGCACCGGGGCCGGTCAGCGGGTCGAGGTGAACCTGCTCTCGTCGCTGCTGTCGGCACTGGTGAACCAGGCCTCGGGGTACGTCACCGCCGGGGTGGTGCCCCAGGCCATGGGCAACCGCCACCCCAGCATCGCTCCGTATGAGGTGCTGTCGACCGCGGACCGGCCACTGGTGCTCGCGGTCGGCAACGACCGCCAATTCCGGGCGCTGACAAAGGTTCTCGGGGCGGCTGAACTCGCCGAAGATCCCCGCTACGCCACCAACGCCGAGCGGGTACGCCATCGTGTACCACTCATCGAGGAGCTGACCCAAGCGTTGGCCGCCGATACGGCCGATGCGTGGTACCAGGCGCTGACCGAAGCGGGGGTACCGTGTGGCCCGCTCAACGACCTCGCCGACGCCTTCGCCCTCGCCCAGCGCCTCGGCCTCAGCCCGGTCACCACGATCGCCGATCCGCGCCGGGACAAGCCGGTGGCCACCGTGTCCAATCCGATCCGGCTGAGCGCCACCCCGCCGCGCTACCGCACGGCACCGCCACGGCTCGGCGGTTTGACGCTCGACCAAAATGGCTACCGTCAAACCATGTCTGAACCCAACGCTGACAGCCGCATCGACGACGTCGCCCCCGGTGACATCATCACCCTCGGCAGCGGTGAACCCGTCTGCAAGGTGGTTCACAAAGAGCCCACCGATTCGGGCTTCCTGGTCACCTTCGAAACCGACGACGGTGCGACGTCTCAGCGGGAACTGGCCGCCGGGACACCGGTTACGCGGTCCCTGGAATCCAAGTGGGAGTCCACCCAGAGCCCGACCGCGCATTCGGACTGAGACCCGTCACCGCACCAGGGTGGCTCCACCGTCCAACCGGATCTGCTGCCCGGTCATGAACCGGGACTCGTCGGCGAGCAGGAACAGGGCCGCATAGCCGGTCTCCCAGGCGCTGGCCCGACCCATCTTCAGCTTCACCACTTCCCGGTACGCCTCGTCGACCTCCTCGGGTTCGAAACCGAACAGCGACTGGGAATCGGTGTTGCCCAGCGTGGAGTCGATCGGGCCGAGCATCAACGTATTGGCACGGACGCCCGCGTCGGCGTATTGGGCGGCGGTGAGTTCGGTGATGTAGTTCAGCCCGCACTTACCGAGGGCGTAGGGCATGATCCCGATGTTGAGACCGACCTCGTTCTTGATGCTCGCGATGGACGAGAAGTTGATGATGCTGCCGGTCGAACCACCCTCGTTCTTCTCCATGCATTGGGCGGCAAAGAGATTGCAGTAGTAGCACCCCAGCATGTTCACGTTGATGCCGTGGTTGAAGTCCTCGACGGTCATCGTGTTGTTCACCCGGTCGAACGGCGGGTTGATCGCCACGCTGTAGACCATCCCGTCGACGCGACCGCTTTGCTGCATCGCGGTGTCGAAAATGCGTTGACAGTCATCCTTTTCGGCCACATCGGCCTGCACGGCGTAGGCCTTGCCGTTCTCCGCGGTGATCATGTCCACCGTCTCCTGCGCGGCGTCGAGGTTGCGATCGACGACCACCACCTCCGCACCGTGGCGGGCCGCGACGATGGCCGTGGCCCGGCCGTTGCCGATCTTGGGTCCGGGCATCTGCCCGCCGCCCACGACGACCACCACCTTGCCGGACAGGTCGAAGGCGGTACGCTCGCGATGCTCGAAATCCGTTGCCATTTTTGCTCTTTTCTGTGACTGATCCGCTAGATGCGGATGGCTTGTTCCGGGCAGCTGTCGACCGCTTCGGCGACCGCGCGCTCGAGTTCTGGCGGGATGTCGGCGGTGAGGGCCTCTGCGTAGCCGCCGTCGGTGAGCGTGAACACCTGCGGGCACAGCGCTGCGCATACTCCGTGTCCGCGGCAGAGATCATCGTCGACGACGGCCCTCATCGAGGCCCCTCCCCCACGTCGGCGGCAGGAGTCAGGGTCAGATGCAGATCGGTCAGACCGCGCAGGATGTACGTCGGCACATAGTCGTAGCGCCGGGCGTCGGCAGCTCCGTGCCTGGATTCGTCGATCTCGATGGCGCTGGTGGTCGCCAGCAGTCGCTGGATGACGACTTTCGCCTCGGCGCGGGCCAGCGGTGCACCGATGCAGCTGTGCACACCACGGCCGAAAGCGATGTGCCGCCGGGCATTGTGCCGATCCAGGTCGAAGACGTCGGGATTGTCGAACTGGCGCGGATCACGGTTGGCCGCACCGTAATGCACCATCACCACAGTGCCCGCGGGAATCTCGACGTCGCCGACGGTCGTGGTGTCACGGGCCAGCCGGAAATCTCCTCGAATCGGGCTTTCGAAACGCAGGGCCTCCTCGACGAAGTTGGGCACCCGATCGGGAGCGTCCCGGAGCTGCTGTTGAAGCTCCGGGTTTTCGGCCAAGATCTTCAAGGCCGAGGACAGGAGTCGGACCGTGGTCTCCTGGCCGGCCGAGAAGAGATTGGCCGCCACCCGCACCACGTCGATGACCTCCGGCGTCGATCCATCCGGGAAGGTGGCCTGCGCCATCTCGGTCATGACATCGCGGCGGGGATTGCGGCGCCGCTCGGCGATGTAGTCGCTGAACCGGGCGTAGAGGAACTCCAACGGAGCATGCGTCATCACGGCATCATCGGTACTGCCCAGCGAGTTGTCGCCGATCAGATGTTCGGTGAGTTCAGGGCGGTCCGATTCGGGGACGCCCAGCAGATCTGCAATGACCAGCAGCGCAAAAGGATTGGCGACCGTACCGAGAAACTCGCCGCCACCATCAGCCACGTAAGGCTGCAGCACCTGATCGGCCAGGCGCCACATGAACTCTTCGTTTTCTTTCAGGCGCTTGGGCGTGATCAGGCGGCTGAGTAATGAGCGGTGTCCCGTGTGTTTTGGCGGGTCAAACGATGGAAGTTGGTCGCTGAACGGCAACTCGTCGCGGTGCGCCTCGATCAATTTGCGCACTTCCGATGCGTCGAGACCGTCGAGCGGCACCGGGAATCCCGGAGTCGGCCCGGTGACCGTGTTGCACGACGAGAACGAGTCGTGGTCGCTGACCACCGCCAACGCCTCGTCGTAGCCCGTGACGATGACGACGTTCTTCGACGGCTCACGCAGGACCGGATTCGCGGTACGCATGCGCGCCAGCACCGGGTACGGATCCGCGACCAGTGCCGGATCGTGGAAAAAGTCGATGCCGTCGAGCGGGAACGGGTCGGCGGAAAAGTCCTGATGAGACGCGGTATCCAATGTCATCGGCTCTCCTGAGCTGAGCGGTGCCAGCTGACCAAACGTATAGCTGCTTACTGACCAAACGTACAGGAATACACTGTACGAATGGTCAGTCTAGGCGAAAATGTTAGGCACGCTACATTTCGGTCGCCATCGTGAAGGGTGCGGCTTCGGGCGCCGGTGGCACGACCCGGCAGAAGTTGATCGACGTCGCCATCGAGTTGTTCCGGCGCCACAGCGTCGCCGGCACCTCGCTGCAGATGATCTCCGACGAGCTGGGGCTGACGAAATCGGCTATCTACCACCACTTCCGCACCCGCGATGAGCTGCTGAACGCCATCATGGAACCCGTGATCGACGAGCTGGCCGAGCGCGTCGAGAACGCCGAAGCCCAGCGGGGTAACCGCGCCCAGGCCGAATCCATGCTCACCGGCTACGTGTCCCTGGCCGTGGCGCATCGGGACCTGTTCCCCATATTCACCGGCGACCCCGGCGTCGCGGAACTTCTACGCCAACAACCCCGATCAGCCGCCCTGGTCAAACGGCAAGCCGATCTGCTCGCCAGTGCCGAGCCCGGGGTCGGCGGCCAGGTCCGCGCCGCCGTCGTCATGGCCGGCATCTCGGCGGCCGTCGGCGTGGACTTCGCCGGCATCGACGATCGAGAGCTCTACGACCACCTGATCACGGCGGCCCGGCGCACGCTCGGCCTGCGCGCACCGCGCGAGGCAAATCTGAGTTCGCCCTCCTGAGTGCGGCGCGACCGCTTCGGCGGTGGCCACCGACGTGCGGTGCGGAATTCGATCGCCACGAAGTAGCACAAGCGCTATGTTCGCCGTATGGACAGCCTGGGGCTACGCGAGCTCAAACAACACGCCTCCGACCTCGTCCGCCGAGTCGAGGAAGGTGAGGAGTTCACCATCACCGTCGCTGGCCGACCCAGCGCCCGACTCGTGCCCGCTGCGCCCAGGACGTGGAGGAAGTGGACTGACATCACCGAACTGTTCCGCGGCCCGAACGACCCGGCCTGGAAACCGGACCGCGACACGATCTCCCATGAACCGCGCGACCGAGGGGAACTGCGTGAGGGCGTTCCTCGACACCAGCGTGGTCGTCGCCACTGACATCGGGCCCCTCGACGGAGAATTGGGTATCAGCGCAATCACCGTCGCCGAAATGCATTTCGGAGTTCTCGTGGCGAAAGATCAGGGAGTGCGCGCCGAACGGCTACGACGCCTACTAGCGCTACAACGCACCTTTGATGCGCTGCCCATCGACGAGGCGGTGGCAGTCAGTTACGGCCAGATAGCGGCCGCCGTCGTCAACGCCGGTCGCCAGCCGCGGGCACGGTCCATGGACCTACTCATAGCGGCCACCGCCCACGCACACCATGCCAGGCTCTATACCCGCAACCCGGACGACTTCACCGGCCTCGACCACCTCATCAAGATCGTTAACGTCTAAACGTCGCCGAAGGTGAGGGGCGCGTACCGCCCCACCCACGGCATGGCTTGCTCAAGCTGAGCCGCCAGCTTGAGCAGAAGCGATTCACCGGCAAGCGGTGCGACGAACTGGACACCGAGCGGCAATCCTTCTGTCGTCCAGTGCAGCGGCAGCGAGATCGCCGGGCGGCCAGTGATATTCGCCAGTTGCGTGTAGGGCACCCAGCCGAGATTCTTGTCCACCATGTCGTCGACGATCTTGGTGTAGCGCAACAGGCTTGCGGTGCGCGTCTTGATCAGCACGTCCGCGCCACGCTGCAGCGGGACCGGTAGATCGAACTCGCCGATTCGCGGTGGCAGGGTGGCCAGAGTGGGCGTCAGAAGCAGGTCGTACGACTCGAAGTACGTGCTCAGCCGCCGTGTGTGTTCGTGGCGCCGCTGCACCGCATCGAGATAGTCGACGCTGCTCGTGCCGCGCCCGATCGCCGCCATGATGAGCGTGTCCCGCTCGAAGGCGTCGTCACCCGCGCCGGTCAGCCGCTTGGCCTCGGCGAGTTCCCATGCGCTATAGACGAACCAGGTCAACAGGAAGTCCCGGGCCAGCGCGGCGTCGTCAAAGGGTGCTTGCGGCAGTTCCTCGACATGGTGGCCCAACTCGGTCAGCGCGGCAGCCGTCGCCTCGACAGCCGCGAACGCTTCGCGGTGGGGTGTCGGGTTGATCGCCGTCGGCACCCGCAGCCCGATCCGCAACTTCCCGGGATCCGCCCCCACGCACGACGCAAAAGACTCATCGGGCACGCGCGGCACGTAGGGTCCGAAGGGCTCGCCGCCGCTGAGCACATCGAGCATCCCGGCCGTGTCGCGCACTGTCCGGGAGACGACGCCTTGAACCGCCGCGCCGTGCATGGATTCTCCGACGACCGGGCCTGAGGGGGTGAGCCCGCGGCCCGGTTTCAGCCCGACAAGGCCACAGCTGCCCGCCGGGATACGGATCGATCCGCCACCGTCGTTGGCGCCGGCGCAGGGCACGATGCCGGCGGCGACGGCGGCCGCCGACCCGCCCGAGCTTCCGCCCGGTGACCTCGCCAGATCCCAGGGATTGCGGGTCGGTCCCCAGGCGTCGGGCTCGGTGATGCCCTTCGCTCCGAACTCGGGAGTGTTGGTCTTCCCGAAGATGACCAGGCCCGCGTCGAGCCAGCGCTGTACGACGGTGGCGTGCTCGGCGGCGTTCAGCGACATCAGCGCGAGGGAGCCGGCCGAGGTGGGCAAGCCCGCATAGTCCTGCGCGAGATCTTTGATCAGGAACGGGACGCCGGCGAACGGGCCGGTCAGATCATCCGACGGGGACGCTGGGACGTCCCGCACGATGGCGTTGATCTTCGGATTCACCGCCGCGGCCCGCTCCCGGGCGGTGGCGAGCAGCTCAGCCGCCGAAACCTGCTTGTCAGCAACCAGTTTCGCCAAGGAGGTGGCGTCGTGGGTCCGGTACTCGTCGAAGTCCATCCCACGACGGTAGACCGAGGTGACGCTGCGCGGTGGGCCACACCTGGGCCCACCTGCCTACAGTGAGGAATGCTGCTGATCACCGGACCGTCGGGCAACGTCGGATACGAGCTGGTGGAACAGCTCAACCGTCGGCCGGACCTGTCCTGGCGCGTGGCCAGCAGGCACCCCGATGAGCTGAAGGCGAGATTGAGCGGTGGGTCGGCAGAGGTCGTCGCCCTGGACTTCTTCGACCGCTCCACCTGGGACCGCGCACTGGCCGGTGTCGACTGTCTGTTCCTGTTGTTCCCGCTTCCCGGCAACCGAGCCGCACGGGACGCGATCATCCCGTTCATCGCCGCGGCCGAGAAGGCCGGATGCCGGCACGTCGTGTACGTGTCGGTGTTCGGCGCTGACCGCGCCCGGTTCATCCCGCACTACAAAGTCGAGAAGGCCTTGCGGGAAAGCACACTCACGTGGACGGTGCTGCGGTGCAGTTTCTTCATGCAGAACCTGCACCGGCAGATCTCCACCCACGGCGAGGACATCGTCGCGCACGGCGAACTGTTGATTCCCGCCGGCCGGGGGCGCACCACCTTCATCGATGCCCGGGACGCCGCCGAGGTCGCAGCGAAAGTCCTCGCCGACCCGCAGAAGCACGTCGATACCGTCTATCACCTCACCGGCCCCGCGGCGTTGACCATGGACGACGTGGCTGCGACGCTGACCGCCGAGTTGGGCTTCAAGGTCACCTACACCCGACCGGGGCTGATTCGTTTCGTCCACCGCCTGCGCAGGCGTGGAGTCGGTTGGGACACAATGGGTTTCATGTGTGCGGTGTACACCCTGACGCGGTTGGGTGCGAACCAGCCGTTGACTGACGACGTCCGTCGGTTGCTGGGCAGGGCGCCACGCACCTTGACCGAGTTCGTCCGCGACAACGCCTGGCGCTGGCGGGAGCGAGCCTGGACTTAGCGCTAAGTGTCGCTCTTACAACCGGATAGCGACACTTAGGTGATTAAGTGTCGCCATTATGGACCCATGGCGACACTTGCGCCGCTCAGCTACGAGACGCTGCACTGGGCTCCGAGCCTGGAAAGCAGCTACTCCAGGTCCTCTCACCGGGGCGGGCATTGTCGTCGAGTTCACCGACCGCGCACGTGATCGTGCCTGGCGCGCACCTGAAATCCTGGATGCGCTCGACGCTTTCGCCGAACGCGCCGGACGACGCGGGTGAACACAGGGCACGGACACGCGGCCGCCTCGACCTACTGCCGGTCAGCTCTGCTCCGACCACTTCCGGTTGAGGAACTCCACTTGGTCGATGTGGTCCTCAGCCCAAGCCCGGATCTGCGCCAACGGCACCGCCGCGCTTCGGCCGAGTTCGGACAGGGTGTACTCGACGCGCGGAGGCACCTCGGCATAGACGGTGCGCTCCACCAGCGAGGCCGCCTCCAGTCGGCGCAGCGTCTGGGTCAGCATTTTCGCGCCCACCCCGGGCAGCACGGCCTGCAACTCCGAGAATCGCACGAGGCCTCGCTCATCGAGCATCCCGATGACCAGAGCCGACCATTTGTTGGAGATCAGGTCCAACAGCGCCCGGCACGGACAGTTCTCGGCATAAACGTTGTGCTCGTCGTGACGCCCGGTCGGGCACGGTCTGGCCACATCGGCTCCTTCTGCTCAGATGGATGAAACCACCTCCGACCGGCAATGCTTCCCGCAAGGACAGTAGGCGGCCTTGCGGGAAACCGGCACCGCACTCCTACCATCACCGCGAACACACCGACAGGGAGAGCCGATGCAGATCGACAACCGAGACACCGCCGTGCTGTTCATCGACCCGCAGATCGATGTGCTGAGCCCACTTGGACGCAACTGGGCGGTGCTGGGTGACAGCGTCACCGAGAACGGGACGGTGGCGCACATGATCGAGATCTTCGAGGCCGCCCGGAAGCGCGACGTCACCGTGGTGATCTCGCCGCACTACTTCTATCCCGCCGATCACAGCTGGAAGTTCAACGGCCCGTTGGAATCCGCGGAGTTTGCGTCGGGTACCTTCGCCCGCACCGGCCCTCTGACACTCGACGGCTTTGCCGGTTCCGGCGCCGACTGGCTGCCCGAATTCCGGGACTTCATCGAGGATGGGAGGACGGTGGTCTGCAGTCCGCACAAGGTGTTCGGATCGCAGACCAATGACGTGGCCCTACAGATGCGCAAGCGCGGCATCAGCAGGGTGATCCTGGGCGGAATGCTGGCCAACATGTGCGTCGAATCGCATCTGCGCGACCTGCTCGAGCAGGGCTTCGAGGTCGCCGTCGTCGCCGACGCTACGGCGGGGCCGCGTCATCCCGAATGGGGCGATGGATACGCCGCGGCGATGATCAACTACCGCTACCTCGCCCATGCGGTGCTCAGCACCGCCGACGTCGTGGCAGCGATGGCATGAGCCGGCCGCTCCGGGTGGGCCATATCGCGCTGTCGTTTCACGACGCCGCCGCGGAGCAGGTCGAGCTGCTACTGCGTTCGCACGGCCACGACATCGAGCGTCACAGTGCTCCGCACGAGGAGATGTTCACCGCGCTGGGTCGAGGTGAGGTCGACATTCTGGTAGCTGCGTGGCTGCCATTCAGCCACGGGCGGTATGCGGCTGCCCTGGGTCCTGACGTACGCCCGGTGACCGTGCTTTATGAGCCCTATCCGATCTGGGGCGTACCGGACTACGTGCCGGCCACGGTGGCTTCCATCGCCGACCTGCTGGCACCGCCAGCGCTGCAGCACATGGAGCGGTTGATCCAGGGCATGGCACCGGGCGCCGGAATCAGCGAGATGTCGCCGCGGGCCGTGCGTGAGTACGGATTAGACAGTGCTGGTTACCATTTCGAGCACGGTACCGAAGATGCCTGCATTCGCCGTTTCGTAGATGCGCTCGACCAACAGCGCTGGGTGGTAATGCCGTTCTGGCATCCGCAGGGACTGCATCTGCACCACCGGATCCGGCGGTTGCAGGACCCGTTGATGATTCTTGGTGCCACCGACAATGCCACCGTGCTGGTGCGCCGGGACGCCGAGGAGTTGATCGGTGCCGCGGCCCTGGCCGACCTCGCCCAGTTGTACCTGGGCAACGCCTTGGTCGCCAACCTCGACGACAAGGTGCGCCGCCGCACCTCGACCCCTTATACCGACTTCAGCCGCTGACCTGACTTGGAGAACCGATGCCCACTATGAGCGCTGTCGGCTCGTTCGCCGGACTACCGATCGATGACCCGGACGCCTTGTGCGACATCGAGATCGCGAGACCCGAATTGCGACCACACGATGTGCTGGTGCGGGTGCACGCAGTATCGGTCAACCCGGTAGACATCAAACGCCGCCAAAGCCTGCAACCCTCGGCCGCACCGACCATCCTCGGTTTCGATGCCGCCGGCACGGTCGCGGCGGTCGGCGCCGAGGTGGACGTCCTCAGCGTCGGTGACGAGGTCTGGTACGCCGGCGACGTCACGCGGCCGGGTACCAACGCCGAATACCACGCGGTCGACGAGCGCCTGGTGGGGCGCAAGCCCACGACGCTCTCTTTCACCGAGGCTGCGGCGATGCCGCTGACCACCATCACGGCATGGGAGACGTTGTTCGAGCGCTTCGGGCTCGGCGCCGACTCCACCGGGGATCTGCTGATCCTGGGTGCGGCCGGTGGCGTCGGCTCGGCCATGATCCAACTCGCCAAGGCACGCACCAAGGCTCGGGTGATCGCCACCGCCAGCCGAGACGAGTCGCGGGAGTGGTGCCGGGCACTCGGCGCCGATGTGGTGGTCGATCATCACCAGTTGCGCGATCAGGTGCTGAAGGTGGCACCCGACGGTATCGACTACCTGTTCTCCCCGCACTCGCAGGGCAATGTGCAGACCTACGCCGACATTGTGCGTCCATTCGGCCACATCACCGCCATCGATGAACCCGAGGGCCTCGATCTGTTGCCACTGAAGGCGAAAAGCATTGCTTGGCACTGGGAATTGATGTTCACCCGATCGATGTTCGACCACGACATGATCGCCCAGCAACGGCTGCTCACCGACGCCGCGGCCATGGCGGACGCCGGGTTGCTGCGTAGCACCCTGACGACTGCGATCGACCACTTCGACGCCGCCGGATTCCGGCAGGCCCACCGGCTCGTAGAGTCCGGTTCCATGGTGGGCAAGATCGTCGTCCACCGTTCCTGATCCAGATGCGGAGAGCACGTGAGCACTGAGCTGGATGTCGACCTCGCGGTCATCGGTTTCGGCAAAGGCGGTAAGACGTTGGCCGCGACGCTGGCGAAGCTGGGCCGTCGGGTCGTACTGATCGAACAGTCTGCGGCGATGTACGGCGGCACCTGCATCAACATCGGTTGCGTACCAACTAAGTCCATGGTGTACCGCGCAGAGATGTTGTCCGGCGTTGACCCACACCCGAGCGAGTACGCCGCGGCCGTGGCCGCCACCGCCGATATCACCGCCGAACTGCGGGCCATCAACTACGCCATGCTAGAGAATCTCGATACCGCCACGGTGCTCACCGGGCACGCCCGGTTTCTCGATCCGCATCGACTGGCCGTGAAACTAACCGACGGCAGCACGGTCACCGTGACCGCACGCTGGATCGTCATCGGTACCGGCTCACAGCCGGTACTGCCCGACATCCCGGGGCTGGTGGACTCGCCGATCGTGTACACCAGCACTGATCTACTTGCTCGCCGGCAGCTTCCGGAACACCTGGTGGTGCTCGGCGGCGGGTATGTGGGCCTGGAGTTCGCCGGCATGTACGCCGCCTACGGATCGGCGGTGACGGTACTGGAACGCAGCACGCGATTGTTGACCCGAGAAGACGCCGATGTCGCTGACTGCACCGCCGAAATCCTCTCCTCCGGTGGCGTTTCCGTTATCACCGACGCCCAGGTCAGCTCGGTGACCGATGACGGCGTCGAATACCGGGGCGCCGGTGCAACTCATCGCGTGGCGGCCGACGCGGTGCTAGTGGCATTAGGCCGTGAGGCGGTGACCAATGGCCTCGACCTAGATGCGGCCGGGGTGGTGACCACCGACCGCGGCGCGGTGGCCGTAGACGAGCACCTCCGTACCAGCCAGCCGCATATTTTCGCCGTCGGCGATGTCAATGGCGGACCGCAGTTCACCTACATCTCGCTCGACGACTGCCGCGTGGTGCTATCCCAATTGACCGGCAGCGGATCCCGTAGCACCGCAACACGATCCGCGGTGCCCTACGCGTTGTTCACCACGCCACCGCTGGCCCGGGTGGGGATGACGGCTACCGCGGCAGAGGCCGCCGGACACCAGATCAAGGTGGCATCGCTGCGGGTGCAGGACATGGCTACTATGCCGCGGGCCCGCATCGTGTCGCAGACCGCCGGGATGATGAAGGTAGTGGTCGACGCCAACACTGACCGTATTCTGGGTGCGGCGTTGCTCTGCCACGACGCGCACGAGGTGATCAACACTGTCGCTCTGGCTATCCGATACGGCATCACCGCGACCGAACTCCGTGACTCGATCTTTACCCATCCGTCCATGACCGAGGGCTTCAACCAGTTGCTCGGCGCCCTGTAGACCGCAGCCAGATAGTCGGCCGCCGTCGCGCCGCCGCTGTAGGTTGCATAACTCCGTGTCATATCGCGATGCCCTGACCTGCATCTTCCTCCGACTGCATCGGGTTTGGCGAACGGGTTTTTGCAATCTGGATGGCGAATCCGAGAACGCGTCGTCGGTGCACGCATCCGACTCCGCAGCAGGCCTTCCGGGTACTTGCCGTAACTGCCGGAGCACCGCGATCCCAGGGGCTCGCCCACGCGCCATCACACCGGCCACACTCGGTGCGACCCAGCTGTCGTCCGCATGACAGTCCAAAGTCAAGCTCGATGACATATCCCCAACCCACGCACGCGGATTGGGAAGGCCTTTGACGTCTGATTCGCGGTGCCCTGCAATCAGACACCGAAACAGAACCCCATTGGGTCCTGCAATATTCTCCAGGAGTGCCTGACAACACCGCCCCGAACGAGTCTGAATCTGCGGCCGAGGGCAAGGACCACGAATGGACGAAGGCCGCCACGGTGCTCATCTCCACAATTGCCTTGTGTGCCACAATCTCGTCCGCCGTGGCGGCATGGCAATCGTGGAGGACCGCGCGAGCGTCAGAGTCGGTCGCGCGCGACAGCGTCCGGATCGCAGACCAGGCCTTATCCGTTTCGGGCGCACTACCTAGAGTCGAGAACAGCCTATCGCTGACTGGCGGCTGCGAACCAACCTCTGCTCTCACCGCAAAGGTGACGGTGCATAATTCGGGCCACCTCGCAACCGAAATAGATCGGATTGAACTCAGCGTGGACTACACATCGCACATCATCGTCGGGCAGGGCCTAGGCGGCGGAGGTGGTCCTTGGGAGCCGGCAACAATTGCCCACTTGACCGACGTCAATATGACACTGCCGCCGCTGAATTCAGTCACCGTCCCATTACCTATCAACTGCGACGAGCTTAGCCACGTCGTGCGCAGGTTGGATGCGGCTACTGACCTGGTGGACCTCATCAGCGGCAAGAACGTCACCATCGGCGATCCCAACCGCTTTCTGCAGAGCGTGCGGGGCACGGTCTATCTCAACGTCGATTTTGGCACCGGCGCCGGATCACGGCAACAGATCACCAGCGCGGCAATCGGATAAATTCACAGGGCACCGCGCCCGTACATACACCCCGCCGCTTGTTGATCGGGTGCTACAAAAGCGGCCAGGAAAGGTCTGAGTTCAGGAGCGCTCCTTGTTCTACACGCCGCCACAAATATTTACGCAAACATCAGAGATGTCGGACCCCGACGGTAGAATTTGCATTCGAAGGTGATAGCGGATGGGCGCACGCTGCAGCCCGGCATAAACCCAATTCCGCATACAGCCCACGCGGTGTCGGCTCGCACATCGACGGGGTGTTCCCGACCTGGCGCATCTCATGGTCGCTCACGTCGCTAAGAGCCTTCGGTGTTCCGAATTCAACAACCTTGCAGGAGCATGATGGAGACACTCGATACCGAGTTCGCCCAAGCGGTACGCAATGTCAGCATCCATGGGGACAAGCGCGACCGCGCTATCGCCGCCCACACCGAGGTGCGTGAACTACTCGAGGCCGACGCCGAGCTGAAAGGGTGGGGCATCGACACCCGGCTCATCGGCTCCTACGCTCGCTTGACCGCACGGTATCCGGGCAAGGACGTCGATGTCTTCCTGCGCTTCACCGGACTATCAGTGCGCCACAGCCCCGAGAAGATCTACAACGCCGTCGAGCGCGTTCTCGTCGACGAATACGGCGTGAAGGGCGAAGATCTGGGCGGGCGTATCACGCGTCAGGCACGGTCGCTCAAGATCGACTTCCCTGAGCCCGAAGGCCATTTCAGCGACGACGCGTTCGCCATCGACGCGGTGCCAGCCGTGCCCTGGGGTGAGCACTGGGCCATCCCCAACCGCGATCGCGACCAGTGGAACAACGACGAGGGCCGCTGGATCAAGACCAATCCCGTGCAGTTCGCTACGGATACAGATGCACTGGCCACGGCCTCGTCGAGTCCGACGATCGGGGGGGAAAACGCCTACCGGCACATCGTGCGGTTGCTGCGCCAGGTCCGTCACTTCCATCTCGGTGGCCAGCGCCCCGGAGGCCTGTTTGTCGAGATTGCCGCGTACTACGTCTGGAAGGAGCAGCTTGTCAGCGGAACCACTCACGCCGAGCTTCTGACCTCCACGATGCAACATGTCGGTGCCAGGTTGATCGACTGTGCCGACGACGGTCTGCCCGACCCTGTGCTCGGCACACCACTCAAGCCAGACCTGGATCCGTGGCAGTGGAGGTCGGCCGGGCAGACGTTCGAGCGTCTGGCCGGCGAGGCCCGCACAGCGCTCGATTCGGAACGGTGCCGCGCGGCCAAGCTGTGGCGCGACATCTTGGGCACCAACGACCGCGGGCAAGTCCTTCCGCTGCCCGACGGGTGTGACGCGGCAGGATTTCCGATCGGGGCCGTCACTGCGGTGGGGGCACTGGGTAGCAATCAGCCGCGTGGCTTCGCCACACCCGACTCGTGGCTCGAGGCTCGCCGCTGAGCTGACTGGTGCACACCTACGACGACGCCGCATTTGATCGATTCTGCTCGGACCTGGTCAACGCGGGGTTCTCGGCCAACGGCGACCAGGATCAGCCGTGCTGGGCGGGACCAATTCGACCGAGTCTGCGCGGCCACACCGACGCCACCCGTATGCGGATCCAGTTCTATTCCGGGTGGCCGCTGCGCTACGCCCACGTGGTTGTTCCCGGCCTGCGCACCGGCCACGCCTCCCAAGGCACCATCTGCCTGTGGGCCGAAGACGACCCGGCCCAGATCGATGGCATTACACTACAAGGACTTTGGGACCGCCTTGACCAGTGGGCCGCTGCAGCCCGGGACGGCTTTAACCCCGAGGACCGCGCGCTCGACGCGCACTATCTCTACGACGAGCGCAGCGACTACCGAGCCGAACTGCCCCTGCAGGACCTGATCGCTGGTGGCACCCCCGGGTACACCGCCGAGGTATTCGGCACCCTGCAGGGGACATCGCTGCTCATCGGCGCCGGCAACCCACCCGACCCTCGCAACATCGGCAAACCGGTACTGACTGGCGCCTTTTATCTGCGCGACCATCTAGCCGATCCTCCGCGCACACTCGACGACGTGCGGGCAGCACTGAGTCGACGCCAGCGCAGGAACCTCGACCGTGGACTGACCGCGCGATCCGACACGGCGTTCCCGGAGCCAAGCGGTGGCCACGATTTCATCGTTTTGGCTTGGCCCCGCCATGATGCTGACCACGACGCCATCGTGGTCAGCCTGTCCGGCCTCGGCGACACCCTGTGCACGAGGGCACTGGCGGCTACCCCCAACGACGTACCGGCGCTGCGCCGGCGCGCAGGCGCCGATGCCGATCTGCTCGCCAACAAGACGGTCCTGATCGCCGGCGCGGGATCGGTCGGCGGGCATGTCGCGGTCGCCGTTGCCGCTAGCGGCGTCGGCACCCTCTACGTGTACGACAGTGACTTTCTCACCAGCACCAACGTTGTTCGCCACGTGGGCACACGCCACTTCGTGGGTTACCCCAAAACCGTCGCTGTCAGGGCCGTCGTCGAGCAGCATGCCCCGTGGACCTCGGTGACCGGCCATGATGACTTGCCCTACGACCCCGTCCGGTTGCGCGCCACCATCAGTGGAGTCGATGTGGTCATCGATTGCACCGGGGTCTTGCCGCTGACCGCTGCGCTCGCTGACGTATGTGGGCGCCGCGGCGTCCCGCTCATCGTGGGAGCCCTTTTCCACCACGGCGCGCTGGCGCGGGTGCAGCGGCAATCCGAGGGCGACACCCCGATCGCGGCCCGGGTCGACGACCCACGCTACGTCGCACTTCCACCCGATACCGAGGCTGTCTGTCCGGCTCACCCGGGTTTCCTGGAACTTGGATGCACTGCGCCAGTGAACAATGCCCCGCCCATCGCGGTGCTCACCGCTGCGGCCGATACCGCTGCCGCCGCCATTGATCAGCTCACCGCTCGGCGGCAACGACCGGACGAACGCATCACGGTGCTCAGCCCGATGAACCCACCATTTGACCGCGCCGGCATCGTCGATCCCGACGACACACCAGCGCCGGAGTACAAGTGAACACCAGCACGCGACTGTGGATCACGGAGTCTGCCCGCGCCGCCATGGCAACCGCTGCCGCACAGGCACACCCGGACGAAACGGGCGGCATCCTGATCGGTGTCTACCTTGACGGGCACCCGTGGGTGATCACTGCCATCGAAATCCCCACCACCGACCGCGGCCGATCCCACTACCGCATCCCCGGCGGCGCCGACCACCCCGCCGTGCTCAGGGCACGCATGGCTGATCACCGGCTCGGATACCTCGGCGACTGGCACAGCCACCCCGACGACGTCGGCCCCAGTCGCACCGACCTCGCGTCGCTGGCCCGGATCTCGATGACCAAGCCCCGGCACCCCAACCCCACCCAAATCGTGCTCCGCAGAACCCAACACGGATACACCCTCGATGCCCGACGCATCGTCTCCCTGATCCCCCGCGCCTGCACCGTCACACTGACGGGCGGACTTCCCGGGCCGACACCTCACACCACCCACCGCGATCCAGGAACAAACGCCCCCACCACGGACCCCCCAGGAGACCCTGCATGACCGGCAACGAAATGCCCAGCGCCACCGGCGTCCGCATCACCGGCGACGAATACCAGTGGCTGCACGTCTGGCGGGCGTGCATGGAAGCGCTGCACCACCACCTGACCAAGAACACCACCAATCCCACGATCGCCATTGGTGTCGAAGAACCAGGCGTCGGCAACGGCGACGACGTCGTGCGCTACCGGGTACGGCCTCCGCACGTGTACACACAGGTCAAATACGCCACCGACAACCGCACATCAGTTGGGCTGACCTACCTGGACGACAAAGGCATCATCAAAAAGCTGGCAGCCACACACAAAATTCTTACCGCCAACGGTGATCCGGTCGAATTGCGGTTGGCCACCAACCGCCCGCACGACCCCAACGATGTGCTGCTCAAGGATCGCGACGGACGTGACAGCCGATTGGTACCCCGCGCCGCCCAAGATGGGCCGAAGTCAGCGCGCGGAAAAGCGCGGACAGCGTGGGCAACAGCCGCGGGCACCAACGAAGCCGCGCTGATGGCCCTGCTCGACGACCTTCACTTCGATATCGCCTATGAACTCAAGCGCCTGCACGACGACGTCGCCCTGCTGATGGCCGCCAACGGCCTGCGGTCGGACGACAATGCTGTCGACCAGAGCACGAAGTGGGTCTCCCAGCAGGTCGTCGCCGGGCACCGCCGACTCACCCTGGCAGACATCAACGACGCCGTTGCCACGCTAGATCTGCACGCCGGCTCGCCATGGACCACCGTGTCAATCGCGACCATCAAACACGACGACCTCGCCGACCAAGCTACCGTCAGCATCGATTGGGTCAACCGCATCGCCGGAGAAAAACCCTCGCACCGCGTGACCCCCGCCGCACCGCATACATGGACTGAACTCGCAGCTGAGATCGCCACCGTGCCAGCACAACTCGGAAGTTCTGGCCGCATTCTGGTGACCGGGCACATGCGCCAAGCAACCGGTTTCCTGCTCGGCGTTGAACTACCGCGCGTCCTGCGCTACGAGGTCGGAATCCGCCAAGGCGACCAGCTGTGGACCAGTGATGTTGCCACCGAGCCTTTCGATCTCGATGTGACCGAACAGCCCGTCGGGCGCGGCAATGACACCGCACTCATCGTCAACGTGTCCACCAACGGGGCCAGCCAGGCGACCGAGTGGATACTCCAAAACGCGTTGCCCGTCAACACGATCCTGACCGCCACCCCAGCGACTGGAACCTGTCCCAGTGCCGTGACCACACCCGCGGCAGCCAACAGCCTCGCCGTCGCCATCCGAGATCTCGCGCGCAACCACGCCAGCTCCGAGAGACTGCATCTGTTCCTTATCGGCCCGCTCGGTCTGGCCGTACTGATGGGACACCATTGGAATCGTGTCCCGACGACACTCGTGTACGAACACCTCGGCCCGCAAGGGTACGAGCATGCCTTCACTGTGGACACGTAGCACGGTCCCTGAGGCATGCCACCGAAACAGTGTCAGGCGGTACTCGAGCAGGAAGCTAAGGTGATGCGCCGCGCGGTTGGCTATCTGTCGCGGTATGCCAACCCATAATGATGTACCCGCTGGTCCTCGACCTTGCCGATGACGGTGTGGCCGTCACGGTGACCTGCCGGGTCCTGGGATTCTTCACCCAGGCGTTCTACAAGTGGCGCAAAGCGCCCCTGTCGCAGCGTGAATGGGACGACGCGCACCTGATCAATGCAGCCCGCGACATCCACGCCGATAACCCCGCATTCGGGTACCGATTCATCGCCGACGAACTTCCTGGGCGCGGGATCATCGCTGGCGAAAATCGGGTTGCACGGGCTGTGTTCCCAGGAACGGATCTGATCGATCTTCGCCAAGCAAGCGCGGACTGAACCGCCGATCCGGGCCGCCCATCCATGACGACCTCGTGCAACGTCAGTTCAGCGCCCAAGCTCCCAATCAGGTCTGGCTGGCCGACATCACCGAGCACCGCACCGACGAAGGCAAGCTCTACCTCTGCGCCATCGACGACGTCTACTCCAACCGGATTGTCGGCTACTCGATCGACTGCCGAATGAAGTCTTCGTTGGCTGTGGCGGCGCTGGACCACCCTGTGGCGCTGCGCTCACCGGTCGAGACGATCGTCCACTCCGACAGAGGTAGTCAGTTTCGAACGCGAAAGTTCGTCCACGCACTGTCGCACAACGGATTACACGGGTCTATGGGACGCGTCGGCGCCTGCGGAGACAAAGCGGCCATGGAGTCGTTCTTAGCGCTTCTGCAGCGCAGCGTCCTGGACCGACGGCGCTGGACAACCCGAGCCGAACTCCGGCTGGCGATCGTGTTCTGGATCGAGCGGACCTACCACCGACGCCGGCGCCAACGCGCACTCGGCAGACTCACCCCGATAGAGTTCGAACTGCTCCACACACCGGTCGCAACCGCGGCCTGAAATCCATAACCCGCGAGTCAACTGAACCCGGGGCAGTCCCTTTCGGTGCGGCGGACCACTCGCGACCGGGATGATACGCACACTGTAGGCATCAGTGGCCCCGCCGAAGACTCACTGGACCAGCTGGAAGCGTGATGCGCCGGCTGCATCAACGATCGCTGGAGCGGTTAGTTCTCCGATGCGGTCTGTCGAATCGAGGTGATATGGGCCGGGCACAGAATGCCGATGGCATAGGACACAACATAATTGGCTGCCTGCTCATCATTCGGGAGGACCTCGGATTTCACCGCAGCCATAACGCCTCTGTACGTCAACCCGCGCGCCACTTGGTCGCAGAGACGGTATCCACACCCGATCGCGTCATTGCCGGGAAAAGTGAAGTGTCGCCTGACAATAACGTTGTAGGTGTATTCGACTTCTGGCGCTGGGACCGCGTCAGCCAGTGGGGCCGCAACCATGCTGACTCAACCCAATGCCAGAAGAGTAGTCATGGCGGCGGTCACTCCTGACCGGCCGCGCCTTATTGAGGCGTCGGCGCTGCACCTGCGTACTTTAGAAATCCTCATCGCGACGGAACCGGTCCAGCCGCCTTGATCGGCGCGGTTTGCGCCTCAGATCGGCTATGGGATGGCACGGCGTCCAGATCGTCGAGGATCGCGGCCTGCGCAGCGGGCGGCAGGGTGTGCAGGATCTCGCGCACACGAGCCTGACGACGGGCCACGGCCTTGCGCTCGGGCATACCGGGAGTGGCCATCAGCTGCGGCGGCACACCCTCGATCTCCTCGACACCGCCGTCGTGCTGGCCGGCCTCGATCATGGCCTGCTCAGCGGCCGCGGTCGCCTCGTCCTTCTCCTCCGACATACCGATCGGCCCGATACGGCGACCGTTGAGGAACTGCTTGACCACCGGCTCCTCGCTGGTCAGCAGCACCTCGCGAGGGCCGAACATGACCAACTGCTTGCGGAACAGCATGCCGATGTTGTCGGGCACGGTCCGGGCGATGTTGATGTTGTGCGTCACGATCAGCACCGTGGCGTCGATCTGGGCGTTGATGTCGATCAGCAGCTGGGACAGGTAAGCGGTACGGACCGGGTCCAGACCCGAGTCCGGCTCGTCGCACAAGATGATCTTCGGGTCGAGCACGAGGGCGCGGGCCAGGCCGGCGCGCTTGCGCATACCGCCGGAGATCTCACCGGGGAACTTGTGTCCGTCATTGGGCATACCGACCAGGTCGAGCTTCTCCATGACGATGCTGCGGATTTCGCTCTCGCTCTTCTTGGTGTGCTCGCGCAGCGGGAAGGCGGTGTTGTCATAGATGTTCATCGAGCCGAACAGCGCGCCGTCCTGGAACAGCACACCGAACAGGGTGCGGATCTCGTAGAGCTCTTTGGCCGAGCATTCAAGGATGTTGGTGCCGTCGATGACGATCGAGCCGCGCTCGGGGCGCAGCAGGCCGATCAGGGACTTCAGGAACACCGATTTACCGGTACCCGACGGGCCCAGCAACACGCTGACCTCGCCCTCGGGAACCGTCAATGTGACGTCTTCCCAAATCTTCGACGATCCAAAAGATTTCGTCAGGTTAGTAACGTCGATTTGGACGCCCATGATTTGAAACCTTATCTGTGAGTGTCGCGGTGGCGATGGTGATTTATACGCAGCCGGCAGCGCATGGATCGGGCGGTGGCATGTTCTCGGGCGGGGGTGCGGCCCGGTCAGCGGGGGGTTGGTTCTGCGTGAGGTCCACGTTGTGTTCCAGCTCTGGCAGCATCGGCACGAAACGGCAGAACAGGCTGAACGCGAGTTGGCACGGGTCTGTAATTGGGTCGGCGGCCGCTGGCACGGCCCCGACGTACGGAGCAGCGGCCAGCATTGTCGCCCCGGCGAGCAGGGAGAATGGGCGTCGTACGTACCGCCGCTTCGCGTTCATTGCGGTGATCCAAGGGCTGCTGCGAGGTCCCCGGACAGGGCACCCAGCTGCTGTGCCCAGTTGCTCCAGTCGTGTTGGCCGCCGGCTGGAAAGTCGAAATGTCCGTTGTGACCGCCGAGGGAGCGGTAGTGCGAATAGAAGGTGCGGTTGCTGCCCTGGGCCTGGGCACAGTCGTTGATCATCGCCACCGGATCACTGCACGTGGTGGTCTGCGGACTGAAGATCCACAGCCGGGTGTTGTTGTCCACCAATAGCTGGGCGTGCACATCGGGGTCGTGCCACTTCCACCGGCCGAACTGCGCCGGACCCCACATATTGGGCGTGTCCACTCCGCCATACTGCGCCATCCCGGCGGTGATCGCGCCGTTCTCGAAGGTGCGCGACGGGGTCAGAAACCCGGACAGTGAACCCGCATAACGGAACCGGTCGGGGTGAAAGGTGGCCAGCGTCAGCGCGCCCGTGCCACCCTGGGCAGCGCCCACGACACCATGCCCGCTGGGCTGCAGGCCCTTGTTCGCGGCCAGCCAGTTCGGCAGCTCAGTGGCCAGGAAAGATTCCCACTGCTTACTGCCGTCCTGCTCCCAGTTGGTGTACAGGCTCCAGGCACCGCCTGCCGGTGCGGCCACCGAAATGCCCTTTCCTGCCAGCGTTTTCATCGCGTCTCCTGCGGTCACCCAATTACTGACGTCGGGGGCGGCGTTGAATGCATCGAGCAGGAACACCGCGTGCGGGCCGTTGCCCTGGAATGCGACCGGGATGTCACGGCCCATGGCTGCCGACGGGACCATCAGGTACTCGACGTTATCGGCCCTGGCTTTCACCGCGTGCCAGAGGCTAAGGGCCACGATGAGGATCAGCGGAATGCGCATCATTCTGAGTGCCATGCGAACCGGTGAGTTCATGCCGTGTTCGTCACTGTCCTTCATGGGACCCCCTTGCGGCGGTCGACGGGGGTTGCTGGGTTGGTTCGGAGTCATGGTGTGTCAGGTTGGCGGGTATGCCGGGGGTGGGTAGACGCCGCGCAGGGCCCACGGCAGCCAATTGAAGAAATACTCGACTTCGTCGCTGGCGTCGTAGTCCGGATTGGGGTCCATGTTTTATTCTCCTAACGTGTATTTCGCGGTCCGTTGGTTTCATGTCGGCCTGCCATAGATGGCCACGACCACGGTTCGGTCGAGACTGTTGGCCGACCACACCCCCATCTCGGTGTACGCACAGTTCGACATGACGCCGAACGAGGTTGGGTCGTGGTACCAGCGGTTGATGATCTCGACGCCGTTGATGGCCAGTGCTGGATTGATGGCAACCGTCTGAGCCACCTCGCCGTTGTAGCCGGCGGCCTGTGCTCTTGATTGCGGGGTCGAGTAATCCGAGCCCAGGTCACCGCTGAGCGTGCGGTTGCTCAGAACGTCATGGGTGTGCCATTGGGCGGCCAGTTGCAGCTGTGGATTGATCGTTATGTCGTTGGTACAGCCGGACTGATGCTGCACGGTGTAGACATTGGCGATCACCGAGTCGTTGAGCCGCTTATTGTTCGGCACCAAGGTGTTGTTGTCGTTGTCGGCAGCCGCGGCCGGGGCCAGACCGAACACTGCGGAGACGAAGAGAGTCAGGGATGACAGTAGGTGTCGGTGCGACATGTGTTGTGGGTTCTCCTTTCCGCGGGAGTGTGGGTGCAGTTGGTGGCGCAGAGCGTGTGGGGCGGATGCGGCTAAATGGGGTCGAACGCCGAAACCAGCCAGCGGTCGTCGATCCTGTCCAGGGATACCTGCACGGTGGACGCGCTGTTGGTGGGTGCGTCTGCACCGACGGTGACAGTTTGGTTGACGAAGAGCAGGACCACGGCGTGATCGCTGGAAGCCGATACAGGTGCGGCGGCCGGGACTGTGGCGGTGGCGGTGATCTTCTTTTGTTGCGCTCCCGGGATGACGACATCTCGGGTCAAAGAGGTGTAAGAGTCCAGGAATTGGCCTGTGAGCCGACTCCGGGCGTCCTCGAGCTCCTTGTCGACGGTGTCGGGTTTGTAGCTCAGCAGCGCGACCGTGGCATCCGTCGCGGCTTGCACTGATTCCGTTGTTGCCATGTCGGTTTGCTGGTTCTGGCTCCTCTGCCACGTGAGGTATCCAGCCCCGGCTGACATGCACAAGATCAGTACGGGCAGGGCAACGCGGCTAGCCAGTGTGCGCCACCGCGGTCGATGCGCCGCTCGCTCTGCGGCCTCTTTGGTCTGCTCGGTCTTCGCGGATTCGGTGGCATCTGCGCTCGGGTCTGCTGCGTCCGTGTCGGTAGGCGCGACATCGGCGGGGGAGTCGCCGGTGGCAAGGGCGCATTTGTCGTCATCGGCGAGGGCGCTGCTGGTGCGAGTTGACCGGCTGGTCATCGGACGAAGTCTCATGGCACGAACTCCACGCGAGAAACCTTTATCTGGTTGTCGATTTGTTGGACGGCGATGCGCATGCGCCACGCCCGCGGAACCGGTTCCTCACCGGTGGTGTTGGTCGTTTTTACCGAGACCGCCACCAACGCTTGAGCTTCGGTCGCCGACTGCGATTCCAACGCTGCTTGGGTCACTGTGCCTACAGATACCGACTGCGCCTGTTTGACCACGTCGACGAAAGGCTGCGCACGTTGGGCGAAGTCGTCGTAGAACTCTCCGGCGGCACCGTCCATGATGCGTTGTACATCGGTCTCGGCATGCTGCCAGTCGATCGTGGTCAAGTTGACTGCGCCTTGTCGTGCGGCCTGCAGGAACAATGCGCCCTGGTGCTGGGTCTGCTGATAACGGTAGGTCTGGTAACCCAGCCAGCCGATCAGGACGCTGAGCAACGCGACTGCAACCAACCCGAAAGCCACGGGATGCCAGAGCCGGTGCCAGCGGGCAGCCGAGTTCAATTCGATTGGTGTACTGGCGGTCTCATAGTCGACGATTTCGTCTGGGCGTTCGGCGCCGGGAGCATCATCGTCGTCGGAAGGTGCGCTCAGCGTCCGGGTGGAAGCAGCATCGTTTCCCATGTCTTCTCCTTCGGCGCGGTTTGGGCGAGGTCGGCCTGGGTGTAGTGGCGGCCATCGGGCCCGACGTAGGCACCGGTGGCTTGGTCGTAGTAGGCGATGGCGATCGGTGGTGGTGGTGCTCCTTGGTCGGTAGTCGGACGCAATTGCGGTACTGCCTGTCCTGTGCCAGTCGCGTTTGGATCGCCTTTCCAGTTGAAACCATCATTGAGCGGTACGTACTCTTGGCGGCTTTCGCATTCTTTGACTGTGGCGGCGCGTTTTCCCGGAACTGTCGCGCAGGGCGTATTGCGCGCACCGCGCACGTTGAATGGAGAGTCCTGCGGCACACGGCAATACAGATCGCCGGCGGGGCGATCGGGGAAGTCCTGCTCTGCCGCGGTTCGCATCTGCTGAGTCGGCAGGTAACCGGTTGTGCATGGTGGCGGCAGATTCAGATTGAGGTTGAAGCTGAGGTAGGCGCCCTTGTAATCCTGCTTGGTGTTGACATTGGCGGCGAACGCGCCTTGGTTGATCGCCATCAACTGCGGCAAGAGCACCAGAATCTGCTCGATGTTGTCGTGGTAGGCCAGACCAATCTGGCCCACACTCACCAGGTTTGCCATGAGCACAGGCAATGTGGGTTGCAGGCGTTGCACAAGTGCCCTGGTCTCCCCCAGGGCCGGTCCGCCTTCTGTGATCACGCCGCGGAGGTCGCCGTCGTGGTCGGCGAGGTCGCGGGTGACGGTGGCCACGTGGTCTGCCCAGTTTTCGATGGCTGCCGATGACTCAGTTTGGGAGTCCAGCACGGGTTTGACGTTGTCGATCAGCGCGAGCATCGGATCGAGATTGTCTCGGGCATCCCTCGACAGATCCAGCGTGCCGTCGACGATCTTGGTCAGCTCTGGTCCGAGTCTGCCTACCGCGGTGAATGATTCATCCACGACGGTACGCAGGTTGTCTCGCGGCACTGCTTTCAGGCCCGTGACGACGGCGTCCAGGACGTTGTTGATGTCGCGGGGAACGGTGGTGTCGTCGGCAGCGATGACGTCGCCATCTTTCAGCGGTGGCGCGGCGCCGTCGCGAGGCAACAGTTCCACATACTGTTCACCGATCGCCGACTGGCTGTGCACCTCGGCTTTTAGGTCGCTGGGCACCGGCGTGTCTGAGCGCAATGACAGTTCGGCGACGACACCCGAATCGTCGAGGCGCACCGCAGTCACGCGCCCGATTTCTGTACCGCGATAGGTGACGTTGCTGGTTTCATAGAGCCCGCCGGTGGTCGGAAGCTGCATCGTCACGGTGTAGTGACCGATACCGAAAAGCTTGGCCGGCAGTTTCATATAGTTCACGCTCATCGCGGCCAGCGCGATCATGGCTAGCACAGAGAAGATGGCCAACTGAATGCGTGCTTGTCGGTTCAAGTGCATGTCAGCGTCCCTGGTCTGTGTGGTATGGCGCGGTCAACGGGTTGCTTACGCCACCCGGGCCTGCGGCCATGCAGGGGCTGGGGAACTGTCCGATGGTGCGGCCCCACTGCATTTCCAGCCACGTCAGATCGCATTCCCAGCGCGTGCCGGTGAACAGGCCGGCATCGATGCGGCTCAACGTCAGATCGATGACGGCGGTGAGGTTTGTGTAATCGCCGCGCTGATAGTTTTCGATGTTTGCGTTGGGGAACGGGTAGGTCGGGATCAGGCCGAGCGACTTCGTCAGGCTGGGTCCGGCGTCGGCGAGCGCGGTAAGCACCGGTCCGACCTGATGCAATTCCCTGATCAGGTTCTCTTTGCTTTGGTTGATCGTATCGGTGGTCAGGGCGCTGAACTTGCCGAGCTGGTCGGCGGCTTCGACCAGGTTGCCGCGCTTACTGTTGAGAACCTGCAGGGCGTTGGGGATGGTGTTCACCGCCCGGTCGAGCACTGGTTGTTGTGCGGCGAACTTTCCGACCAAGTCGTTGAGGTTCTCTGTCGCGGTGATGATGTCCGAGCTCTGATCGTTGAGTGTGGCGACGAATGTCTCTGACTGATCGATCAGGCTGCGGGCGTCATCCTCGCGCCCACGGAAACCGGTGCTGAGCGCCTCAGTGATGTCGCCGAGCTGGCCGACGCCGCCACCGTTGAGCACCAGCGACAGTGAGGCGAGCGTCTGTTCCGGTGTTGGAAACGCACCGGCACGAGACAGCGGGATCAGCGAGCCTTCGCGCAGCCGTCCCCGGGCCGGCTCGTCATCGGGTGGCGCCAATTCGATGTGCTGGGATCCGAATATGGTCGTGGTACCGATCTTGACAGTCGCATTTTCGGGCAGGTTGACATCACGGTTGAGACTCATCGACACCAACGCGTGCTGGCCCTGCAATTCGATCTTGGAGACATGACCGACCGTGACGTCGGCGACGCGGACGCGCGAGTTGGGCTGGATGTTGTTTACGTCGGGCATCTGGGCGGCAATTGTGTAGGCGCCGTCGTCTCGCCCCTCGGTGCCGGGTAGGGGTAGCGAGTTGACCCCGCGCCAGCTGCACCCGGCCTGTGACGCACCCACGATAAGCGCTGCGATGATCGCTGTGGTGCGGCGGGCCCATCGAGGTGTCATGAGCCACCTCCGGGCGGAGTCATCATGCCGGACAGCCCGGCTGCGGGATCGGTGGACACGACTGGCGGCGCGGCTTCCGCGGGCAGCGGTGCATCGGCTGCGGGCGGCGGGGTGTCGCTGGGTGCTGGTTCGGGCGCCGGCGGGACGAAGTCGGGTCTCATCCAATCCTCGCTGTAGGTCACTTCGTTGGGGCGGGCTTGGGTCCCGACGAGCAGGTTCTCCCCGAGCGGCGGGAAGTTGTATTGCCGGTTTTTCACGATGGGCGCCAGATACTGCACGCACAGCTTGGACGCCTGCTCGGCGCCCAGCCGTGAGGCCGCTTGGATGGCCCCACACAGAAACGAGATCGGGTTGGCGAAATTGTTGACTGACAAAGCGCCGGTCAACGATCCGTTGGCGGGCTCATAGATGTTGTTGAAGTTGACCACAGCGGTGGGAAGGATGTGCAAAACCTGCTCAAGGTCGTCACGGCTGGCGGCGACCGCGGTGGAGATCGACGAAAGCTTGTCCGCCGCAATGCCTATTGGTTCACGGTTTTCTGACACGAAGCTCTCGACATCGGCGACGACGGCGTTGAGGTCTTGCACGGCCTGACCCACTTCGTGGGGATCGTCAGCCAGCAACCCCGACACTTCCGAGAGATTGACGTTGAGTTGCCCGAGCAGGTCGCCGCTGTCTTTGAGAGCACTCACCAAAGTCGACAGGTTTCGGATGCTTCCGAAGATGTCTTTGCTGTGGTCGCCGAGAGCTGACACCGTCTGCGACAGTTTGATGACAGTGTCACGGATGTCAGATCCCTGTCCCCGCAAGTTGTCGGCGGCGGTGTTGATCAGAGCTCCAAGTGTGCTGACTTGTCCCGGTGTTTCAGGTTGGAGCATGTCGGTCAGCCGCTCCAGCTGTGCGCGCACGTCATCCCACTCGACCGGGACTGCGGTGCGGTCCTGTGGGATCGTGGCCCCGGCCCCGAGCGTGGGTCCGTCCACATAGGCTGGAGTCAGCTGGATGGCACGCCCGGTCACCAGCTGCGGTGACAGGATCACGGCGTTGACGTTCTCAGGAACCTTGTAGTCACTGCCGAACCAGAAGGTGATCTTGGTGCGTTGCGCCTCAGGTTCGATCTTGTCGACCTTGCCGACGTTGACTCCCCGGATTCGGACGTCGTCGCCTTCGAAAAGGCCTGTGCTGTTGTCGAAGTAACCGACCACGATGGTCCGGCCAATGCGTTCGGTGACAGCCACGGCAAGAAATCCTGCAGCCACCAACGCTGCGATGAGGGCGATGGCCAGCACAACTCGTGGTCGGCGGATCCACGTTGTCATCGTTGGCCTCCTGGCGTGGGTGGTTCACCGGGTGCGGGCACCAAAACCGGTGAGGGCGTGGGTTCGCTGACGGAAGGAGTTGCAGGATCGATCGCCGGTGGGCCCGGCGGTGGTCCGCCCGGCGGCGGTGCCGGCTCTGGTTCGCGATAGGGGTAGCAGCCCGTGGGGCCGGGCAGCGGCACCCCTGGCGGTCCGCATCCTGGATCGCCAGGATTTCCGGTGATGGCGTCGGGCAGATTGAGCCGCGGTTGGCCGCCCTGGCCGGTGCGAGGATAAGGCACCGGCAGCGCCGGCGTGCCGGGCTGGCCCACTTGAGGATCGTGGCGTTCAGAAGGCAGGAGGACATTGGGATCCAGCCCCAGGTCGGAAAACGCCGCATCGACGAAGGGCTGCACGAACTGTCCCGGAAGCAAGTTCACGACGTAGGCCTTGAAGAACGGACCGGAAGCCACAGTTTCACCCAACGACATCGCGTAGGTACCCAAGCCTTTGACGGCTTCTTGGATGCGCTCCTTGCGGCTGTCGACGATGGTCAGTACGCCGTTGAGCTTGTCCAGTGAGGGTTTGAGCTGAGCGCGGTTTTCGGCGATGAATGCCTTCAATTGTTGTGCGACCGCCGATATGTTGGCCGACAACTGGTCCAGAGCGGCGCTTTGAGTGCGCAACTGGGCCAGCACGGCGTTGGTGTCCTTGATCAGACTGACGATCCGGTCGGTGCGCTTGGCCAGGACGTCGGTTGCCTTGGCTGCGTTGGCCAATAGTGTGCGCAGCTGATCGTCTCGGCTGTTGAGGGTCTCGGCGAACCGCGCCACGCCTTGAACCGCTTCGCGCAGGTGTGGCGGAGTGTCGGCGAAGGTCTGGGCCAGGGTCGACAAGGAATCCGACAGTTGGTTGGTATCCAGCCCGCTGATGGTCGTCGCCAACTCCCCGAGCGCGTCAGGAAGCTGATAGGGAGACTTGGTGCGATTCATCGGGATGGGGCCGTCGAGTGCGTCATCGCCATGGGGAATGACATCCAGTTCTTTGGTGCCCAGCAGCCCCTTGGTCGTGATAGCCGCCTCAGACCGATCTCCGATGTGCAGATTTTTGGGCACATCGAAGGTAACCCGGACTCCGGGGCCTTCAAGTTCGATGTCGGTGACCTTGCCGACTGGATAGCCGGATACCTGGACGATCGCGCCGGTGAACAAACCACCGGCATCGGCGAAGTACGCCGAGTAGTTCTTGTTTTGATTGATGAACGGCAGCATCTGGTTGCCCAGTGCCGCAGTCGCGACAAGCACCACGGCCAGTAGACCCACAGCGCCAAGAATCAGCGGGTTTCGCTCAGAGAAAGTCCGTCTCCTGGTCATCGCGGCGCACACCTCCCGGTACTTTGGCCGGCCACCTTGACGAAGACCGGCTGGCCTCCTTTGCCGTTGAGCTTGAGCACCACGTCGCAGAAGTAGAAACTGAAGTAGTCGCCATACATGCCTTGGCGGTTGAGGATCCGGTACTTGTCGGGTAGTTCGTTGAGGATCCGGTCGAAGTACTCGTGGTCAAGCAGCACGTTGCCCGCGACCCGATCGGTTTCGCGAATTACCTTCTGCGCGGGCTGGCGGGTCTGCCCCAGCAGGTCGGCAATGGTCGCGGATGCTGCGTTGGTGTGAGCTACCGCGTTGCTGATATCGGATTTTCGTTCCGCCAAACCGGCAACAAGCTCGGACAAATTGGTGACTGCCTTGTCCAGTTGATCAGTCTGCCCGCCAAGGGAACCCAAGACTACGTTCAAATTGTCGACCACTTGGCCAATCAGCACGTCGCGGTCAGCCAATGTGTTCGTCAGTGCGGCAGCGTGGTTGAGGAATGATCCAATGGTCACACCCTCGCCTTGCAGAGCCTGTAATAGCTGTCCGCTGAGTTCGTTGACCTTTTCTGGATCCAACGCCCGAAACAGCGGGCGGAAGCCGCCGGTGACCGAATCTAGATCCAGCGCCGGTTGGGTCCGGTCCAGCGGGATGGTCGCGCCTGCCGCCAGCACGGCAGTGCTGGCGGCTCCGTCGGTCAAGGTCATGTAGCGGCCACCGATGAGGTCGTCGTAACGGATCTCTGCGCGTGTGCCTTCAGTCAGGACGGCCTCGCGGCCTGCGGTGAAATCGACCTGGACAGTGGCGTCGGGGTTGACAGTGATGTGGCTGATTTTGCCGACCTCCACGCCCGCGACGCGGACCATGTCACCTTCGCGCAGACCCGAGACGTTGCTGAATTGTGCGGAGTAGTCGTGGGCATCACCGCCGAACCGGAACTGTGCAAACACGATGACGGTCGCGGCCAGCGCCAGTATGCAGGCGGTCATGAAAATCGCCAGGCGCCAGACGATGCCTGCGAGGTTCTTGGTCATCGTGGCTGTCCTTTCTCATCGATGGTGGCCGGCCTCACGGCTGACCGTCCTGATGCGGTTGACCGGCCGTTGGTGCCGCTGCCGGAGGTGGCGGCGGTGCGGAATCACTTGTTGCGGCGGGGATTCCTGGCCATAGCGGCACACCGCCGGGACCGTAGAACGGCGCACCATACGGTGGTGCTCCTGGGTAGGGCTGTGGTCCCGGGGCCGGTCCGGGCAGGCACTTGCGGATGCTGGGTGGCTCAGGTACGGCACGCGTGACTGGGAAGTAGTTCGCATAGCACGGACTTCCGATTCCGGGATTAGGCCGGATATCTACCCCTGTGCCCCACCCGGTGTTGGTGATCAGTTGACGCACCGGGAAGTTCTTGGTGACATCGGGCAGAGAACCACATCCGGGCTTTCCGCCTGGGCCGCCCTTGGCACCCACGACCGGAAGGTTGTCCGGATAACGGTAGGGATCATTGCCGGGCAGCAGGGCGACATCGACAACGAAGGTGCGCCCGTCGCCGCCCCAGATGCCCTTGCCATTGTCGATCAACCAGTCAGCGCCTTGCAGCGTGCATTTGTAGGTGGGGCTATACATCTCCAGTAGCGCCGTGGTGGGTTCAAGACCATTGATCGCTCCGATCAGGTTGTCCTTGCTGGAAGCGAGCAAGCTCGTCCCGTCCTGGGACAATCCGATTGCGTTGAGCAACAAACCATCTAAGGCATTGTCGTGCTCGACAACAGTGGCGCTGGTGGTGGAGACGGCATCGAGGACTGCGACGATGTCCTCTGCGGCCGCCCCGTAGGTGGCGCTGAAATCGCCGAGCGCATGGATGTCCTCACGGAAAACTTCGCTGCGCGCATTCAGGGCCGTCAAGACCTCGTTGAGATCGGTTGTGGCCTCGCCGATGCGCTCACCGCGGCCGCGCACCGCGTCAGCGACCGCGGTCAGCACCGAGTTGAGCTTGACCGGATCGATCATGTCCAACAGATCCACCACGTTCTCAAAGACCGTGTTGACCTCGGCGGTGACATTGGTCGACTGCAGTTGGGCCCCCGAGGCCAACCGCTTCGGGCTGGGATTGTCTGGCAGACTCAACTGCACAAACTTTGCGCCGAACACCGTGGTGACGGCGATCTTGGCCTCGACGTTGGCGGGGATGAAACGGATCTGATCGCGATCGATGTCCAGTTTCATTTGTGCGCCGTCCTGGGCGCCGCTACTGATGCTGCGCACCTTGCCCACGTCGACACCGCGCAGCTTCACTTTGGCCCCGGTCTCCAGGACCAGTCCCGACCGGTCGGCGTTGAGAGTGACTGGGACGACCGACTGGAACGTCCCGAGGAACGAGGTCACTGCGGCAAACACCAACGCGGCCACCACGCTGATCAGGATCAGCGGCCACCACCGTTTGGAGAACAGCCGCTTCTCGTGTGGGTTTGTCACTGCATCACCCCGCCAGATGGAAGTTGCCGGACTGGCCGTAAACCGCGAGAGTGACGGCCATGAGCACAATGGCCCCCACCACCATCGATGCCCGGACTGCTCGGCCGACTGCTTCGCCCACTCCTGCCGGACCACCGCCGGCGGTATAGCCGTAGTAGGTACAGATCAGCATGACCACCACGATCATGACGATCGTCTGAGCGAATGAAACAACCAGATCCCGGGTGTTGAGGAAGGTGTTGAAGTAATGGTCATACACACCGCCTGCTTGGCCGTAGACCACCGTGGTGCCAAAGCGCGCGGCCAAGAACCCGGTCATCAAGGCGGTGGCGTACAGCGGTATCACGACAATGGTGCCCGCCAAAACCCGGGTAGCGGCAAGGTAAGTCACGCTGCGGATGCCGATTACTTCCAGCGCGTCGACCTCTTCGTTGATCTTCATCGCGCCGATCTGGGCGGTCGCCCCGGCGCCGATGGTCGCGGTCAAAGTGACTTGGGCAGTGCCAGGGATGATCAGTCGCGGGATGAAAAATGCTGACGCGAAGCCGGTGAAAGCCTCGACACCAACGGACTGAAACTGGGTGTAGCCCTGGGCGGCCACGATGGCACCCGTGGTCATCGTCATGAAGCCGACGATCACGATCGTTCCACCGATAGAGGCCAACGCCCCTGAGCCCAAGCCCATTTGAGCAATCAGACGCAAGACCTCAGGACGATAGTTCATGGCCGCGTCGGGAATGCGGGCCAACGTCAGGAAGTAGAACTCGGTCTGTTCAGCGATCCGGTCCCACCCGGCCACTATCCGGTCACGGGTTCGTGCCAGGCGTGGAAATCGCGTGGCCGGTGCTGAGCGTGTCAGCGATTGAGGCATTGTCTGATCCATTTCATTGCAGCGTGAACTGGACACCGATGGCGGTGACGATGATGTTGATGGTGAACAGCACCATGAAGGAGAAAACGACCGTTTCATTGACGGCGTTGCCGACACCGGCCGGCCCGCCTCCTACAGAAATTCCCTTGTAGCAGGCGATGAGTCCCGCGCCCAACCCGAACAGGAACGATTTGATGATCGAAACAATGACGTCGCCCAGTCCGGTCACCACCGTCATACCGGCGACGAACACGCCCGCGGACACATTGAGGGCAAACACACAGAAGAAGAACGACGCCAACATGCCCACCAGCACCACCAATCCCATAAGCGCCACCGAGACGGTGGTGGCCGCCAGGACCCGTGGGATGACCATCGCTTGAATGGGATCGATTCCCATCACTCGCTGGGCATCGAGCTCTTCTCGGATGGTGCGAGCACCCAGATCTGCGCACATCGCGGTGGCGCTGGCGCCGGCGGTCACCAACACAGTGACGATCGGTCCGATCTGATTGACGTTGAAAAATGCCGCACCGGCACCGGAGAAGTCTGCCGCGCCGAACTCGCCGAGCAGGATGTTGAAGATGAAGGTGTTGATAACGGCGTACGGAATGATCATCAGCACAGCCGGCAGCATCGACACCCGCGCCACGAACCACGACTGGGTGAGGTATTCACGCCACGCCAGCGGCGTGGTGAAGATCCCCACGATCACGTCGAGGGTCATGCCGAAAAACCCTCCGATAGCGCGAAGAGGCTTGCCCAGCGGCGCAAGACTGGACGTCATGCTCGACTTCCTGGGTGTCGATCCGCACAGCGGCACACACCGGGCATGCTGTTCTCGGCGGACCGTCTGACAGCGCTTGCTGCCGAGCCGCTTTCGTGGGTACGGCCCCACATTGCCTTTGGCGCAGTGCTCATCTCAATCAAAAACCTCCCCTTGGAATACCCCGGTCATCTCCCCGATGTACGGCGCTGCCGATACCGGTCAGATACTCAGCAATGCCGTTCCGGTGATCGCTCGTTTTCCCCCGACGACATCGGCCCACACGTCGCAGGCCACAAGCCGGCCCTCGTTGGTCTCGGTCACCGAGGTGACGGTGGCGCCCACCGTTACGTCGTCCCCGGCAAAAACATTGCCGCGGAAGGCACATGACAGTTCCTTGATGGCTGCCCGGCTGCCGGTGAGGGCAGTCAGGTAGCTGGCGATGTACGCCATGGTGGCGCCGCCCTGGTTCACGGCGCGGTCACCGAAGCCCAGCCGGGCGACCTCCTTGAGGTCGTAGTGGATGGGATTGGGATCGCGCA
This sequence comes from Mycobacterium sp. E802, assembly GCF_001666875.1. NCBI lineage: Bacteria > Bacillati > Actinomycetota > Actinomycetes > Mycobacteriales > Mycobacteriaceae > Mycobacterium > Mycobacterium sp. E802. Next base: position 6,146 of record NZ_LZJD01000008.1, on the reverse strand, counting down.
GCACCAGCGCGACGATGCGGACGTCTTCGTCGCGCACGTCAGTGACGGTGTGTGGCGGCAGTTCCGTTCCAGCCGTTACCAATTGCAGATCAACAGACATGTCCGCGCCTCCTCTTGAACAGGTAGCGGCTGGTGACGGTACCGACGGATGCGGCGCCTTCGTCCTGGATGTGCACTGTGACATCGACACTGTCCAGCCGCGATCCGTCTCGGGTGGTGGTGGACCCGACTGCGGAGATTGAGGCCGCCGCGTCGTAGGTCCTGCCGACGAGCATCGGCCGGTGTTGGACCACGTCGCACTGACCGAACAGCAGGACGTCGCCGTCCTCCTGCGCGGCGAGCGCGCAGAGTTCATCTACTGAAATGCCCATGCATCGCAGCGAAGTCACGATGAACCAGAACGGGTGGGCCAGGCCCTCGGCGCTGTCACCGGCGCGCAGCGCATCATCGACAATGGCCGATTCGTGCGGTTCGACGACGATCGACCCACCGGGCAACACCTTGCCGGTAAGTCGTTGTGTGAGTTCTTCGACGCTGACGCTCATCAGTAGGTCCTGGGCAATTTGAGTGCGTGCTGGGCGTAATGGTTGAGCACCATTTGGCTGGACACGGGCGCGATCTGTTGAAGGCGCACAATCGACCACAGGTCGGCCAGTCCGTAGTCCTCTGCCAGGCCGTTACCGCCGTGGGTCTGAATAGCGGTGTCGAGTGCCTTCATACCCGCTCTGGAGGCGAGGAACTTTGCGATGTTGGACTCTTCACCGGCCGGCAGAGCCGCATCGAACAATGCCGCGGCCCGCCACACCATGGTCCTTGCCGCCTCTAGTTCAATGGCGGCTTCGGCCAACGGATGTGCCACACCTTGGTGACTTCCGATAGGCACGCCACCCCACACCCGGCGGGTGCGCGCGTACTCGGCGGCCTTGGCCACGGCGTAGCGTCCGATCCCGGTGCAGATGACCGCACTCAGAACACGCTCGGGGTTGAGCCCGTCGAACAACGGTCGCAGTCCCGCTCCCACCTGGCCGACGACCGAATCGGCAGGCAGACGCATCCCGTCGAAGAAGAGCGTGTACTGACGCTCAGGTGCGCGCAATGCGGTGGGAATCAACTGCTTGTCGAATCCGGGTGGGTTGGGATCATCGACGATGAACAAGGTCAGCTCGCCGCGGCCGGACTTCTCATCGACGCCAGTCTTGGCCACCAGTAGGAAGTGATCGGCGTGATCGATGCCGGAGATGTAGTATTTGGTGCCGTTGACCACCCAATCCGATCCGTCTCGCACGGCGGTGGTGGACACGTTGTGCGAGTTGGATCCGGCGTCCGGTTCGGTCAACGCGAAAACGAATTTCTCTGCGCCACTGGCGATCCCTGGCAGGTAACGCTGCTTCTGCTCGTCGGTTCCGTGCAGCGGCAGAATCGATCCGACGATACCCTGGCTGAGCACCATGGCCAGCTCTGGGCATCCGCCGGCAGACATCTCTTCCAGCACGATGGCCAGTTCTGTCAGTCCCGCACCCTGACCGCCGTATTGCTCGGGGATGTTGAGACCGAGAAATCCTAGCTCGCCCAGCGTATCCCACAGCTGCTGCATGGGTTCTCCGGTGCGGGCGCACTCCTGGAAGTAGGAGTGGCCGAACCGGGCTACCACACCAGACACCGCTTCGCGCAGCGCGGTCTCCTCATCAGTGGGTTGCAACGCGATCGTTGCCGATCGGTCGGATACAGGTGTGGTGGTCAAAACATTCTCCTTAACGCGAATGAGCAACAGATAGTGGTGAAGTCGTCAGTTGGGCGAGGCGCCGCCGATGCCATTGCGGTCCCCCGAAGGCCATGGCGCTCCCGCGCGAGCGCTGCGCGAAAGCATCAACGGCGTGAGCCGCGGAGGTGCGGTCGGGGGTGAGCAGCCGCGCTGCACGGAATGACGCTGTCGAGCACAACATCCGCGCGGTGGCGACAGCCACGGAGGCATGCGGATCATCCTCGGCTGTGCACTGCACCGCGTAATTCGCGGACCAGATCGCCTTGTCCACCGTGGTTCCGAGTTGGTCAGCGTCGACGCCGGGCGTGGTTCCCAGCATCACCGCGCAGGTGGCGGCCAGGCTGGCCTGCTCTACCGCCAACATCGCGGATGTTGCTTCGGCTGCGGCCCTGACAGCGTATGCGGCTCGATCCCCTTCTGCCAGGATGGTTCCGTGCGCGCCTTGCACGTCGACGTCGACCAAGGTTCGGGTGCTGTCCAAGCACGGCGCGGCTGTGAGCTCGGACCATTGCGGTTCGAACCCAATGAGCTTGTCGTCACAGAGAATTAACATCGTCTGCGCACCCGCGACACCTGCGACGCCGCGCACCCGCGCCCACACCCGCCCATCGTGGAAGCTGCGGGCCGAGGTGGCCTGGAACGGCTGCTCGTAAGGGGTCAGGAACACCGCGGTGCTTCTCCCTTGCGTCAATGATGCGGCCAAGTCATACGCGGCGACGCGTTCGGCGATGGCGGCCGCGGTGATCGCGCTGGTCAGAAATGGGAGATCGACAACGACGCGGCCGAGTTCTTGGGCCACCACCGACAAGGTGGTCCACCTGCACTGGCTATGGTGACCGCCGCGGACGCTGCCGACACCGGCGCGCATGAGCAGCGCGCTGAGCGCACCCCAAAGCGCTTCGCGCGACTCCCGGTTGCTGGCAACGCTGCCGCCGAGCGACGATTCTGCACCGTGCGGGCCAAGTAGCGATCGCACTGCGGCACGGAGTTCTTGCTGAGCAGCGGTATCGAGGGCATCTTTGCCAATTAACGCCTGCGTCACATCGTGGCCGGTCGGCTGCGGCAGCCAGTGGTGGGGGCCTGGGTTTGCTGTGGCCGCCTCGTCGGGCATCGACATGTGTTGCAGGCTGCCATCGGCCCCGCTGTGAATTGTGTCGCACTTTGAGTCAGTTGGGGGCCATGTCTCTGTCGCGTGATGGGACACCTGCCATCGCGCCTGCGCTTTTAGAGTCTGCGCTACTCGACCTGGAGGATCTGACATGACTTTGAGAACCGGCCCGCGTAAGACGGACCCGGTCCACGTCGTCGGCCTGGCCGCGACAACATTTTTGCCCGAGCACGACGCCATGCTGGACGAGTTGGTCTTCGATGTGGTGTTTCGCGGGCTCAAAGAGGCCGGACTACGCAAGCAAGAGGTGGGTTTGTCGGTGCTTGCGTCATTGGACGTCGTGGACGGTCGGAGCATCTCGGCGGGCCTGACCACTGCTGCCACCGGCGGGTATCTGTCAGATGCCTTCCGCGTCGAAGGTGATTCAGGGGTAGCGATTTGCGCCGCCGCCGAAGCGGTCGCCGCCGGGGATGCCGAGGTTGCCGTTGCCGTAGTGGTCCACAACCCCGAAACCCGCTCCCACGACGCCGATCAGCGAAATCGGTTCGCCGCGCAAGTCTCTAATCTGGCTTTCGAACCGCACTTTGACCGACCGGTGGGCATGACCGCTGATGTGGCGTTGGCCCTACAGGCCGGCCACCAGGTGAACTCCGGCCATGTATCTGTTCACGAGCTGGCGGATCTGGCAGCCACCGAGATCACCCGCGGGGCTAGCCGCGCACGTTCGGTGCGCCGCGAACGGGTGGGAAGCGACGATGTGCTCAGTTCTGCCCCGGTGACGTGGCCGTTGCACGAGTTGATGCTTCCAGCTGCCTCCACTGGTGCGATCGCCGTCGTGCTCGCCTCCCCCGCGCGAGCCGGACGCTGCCTGGGCCGCAATGCACGTATCACCGGTTTCGGTCACGCCACCGGTTCCTACACCTGGTCGGGCAGCTGGCTTGCTGATCCTGCAGCCACCACGCGCCGCGCAGTCCAATCAGCCTTGGCCACCGCAGGATTGAGCGCAGACGACTGCGCACCTGTCGTTGTGGAGGCGACCGCGCTCACCCCGGCTCTACACAGGCCCATCGTGGCCGCTCTGGGCATCGACGAACAGTCGGCTGCCCAGATCAATCCCAGCGGCGGAGTGCGGGCTAATCATCCCGGCCTGGCCAACGGAGCACTTCGGCTCCTAGAGGTCATCGAGCATCTGCAAGACCATCCGAATGGTTCCCTCGGAGTTGCACATTCGGTGGACGCCATCACCGGCCCAGTCTCCGATGACGTCACCGCGTTTGTGGTGGAGGCAGCCTGATGTCCTATCGCGCCGCAGTCGTCGGTGTTGGCCTGACCGACGCGACATCACCACGCAAACAGAACTTTTCAGTACTGGAACTCTGCCAACAGTCGGTATGGACCGCTCTGGAGCACAGTGGTGTGCGACCGGAAAGCCTCGATGCGGTGGTCACCGGCAACATCGACGGTTTCGAGGGGACGGTGTTGGCGGGCAAGAGCCAAACGCGGTTGCTCGGCGTCGGTGAGCACCTACCCCTGACAATCATCAACACCGGGGGCACCACCGGCGGAAACCTGATGCAGGTTGCCGCGCGGATGGTGCGCGCCGGCACGCACCGGCGTGTCCTTGTCCTGGGCGGGCCGACCTTCTTCGGAGCCTCGGACCTGCAGGCAGCGATCAACACCAACTCGCCGATGATCATCGAACAACCCCTGGGCATGGGCGCTTATCACATGGGCGCCTTTGCCGCCAGCGCCTATCAGGCACGGTTTGGGATGTCTGCCGACGACTTGGCAACCGTGGTGGTGGCCGACCACACGAAAGCGCAACGCAATCCGCACGCACACCTGCGCTACCCGGTATCCAAAGAGGACGTGGCCAACGGCCGCCCGCTGTCCTCACCGTTGACCCAGCCGATGGTCTGCCCGGTGTCGACGTCGGCGGTGGCCATGGTGGTGGCCGACGCCGACAGCGACGAGGATTTCGCGGCCACGCCGGCGCTGATCAAAGCCATGGGAATATCCAGCGATCCGTATCTCGGTGGCGGCAAAGGCGACTTTTCCCAGATGCAGAATCTGGCCATCCTCGCCAGAAAGGTCTATGCGCTGGCCGACATCCGCAATCCTCGGAGCGATTTCGACGTTGTGGAAATCTTCGCGCCGTATGCGCATATGCAGCCCTTGGCCTTGGAAGCGCTCGGGTTCGCCGACCCCGGCGACGCCATCGAATTGATCCGGTCGGGAGCGACCGACCTGGGCGGAGACCTACCGGTCAACATGTCCGGCGGCCCCAAGTGCACCAACGCCGGCGTCGCAGGCGAATTGGCTCCCTACGCCTACGCCGCACTGCAGGTGATGGGCGACGCACCCGAACCGATCCAGGTCCACGGCGCCCGCCGGTCCCTGGCCCACGGCACCGGCGGAACCTTCTTCCAATTCGAGAACCTGGCCGTGTTCGAAACCTACCGAAGGAGCACCACCTCATGACCGCACGCACTCAGGCCGTCCATTGGGACCTGCACTACGACATTCATCTCGGGGCGACCTGGAGCAGGTTTATGGAAGGCCTGCAGAACCAGACGATCCTCGGCAACGCGTGCCCGGACTGTGCGCGGGTGTTCGTCCCGCCCCAGGCCTACTGCGAATCGTGCTTCGTGCCTACCGACGGCTGGGTCGAATTGCCTGACGAGGGCACCCTGGAGGTCTTCACCGTCGCCTGGCACGGCTTCCGAGGTAGCCCCGAACCTCCCTATGCCGTCGGCGCTATCCGCCTCGACGGCGCCAGCACGCTGTTGATGCACTGGGTGGTCGGCGTGCAGTTCGATTCGAGCAAAGATGTGCGCGAGGCGCTGCCGTTCGGCACGCGTGTGCAAGCCAAATGGTCATCCGAGCGGACCGGCCAGATCCTCGACATCGCCCATTTCGTTCCCATCTCCGGAGAAAGCAATGGTCAAGCCTCTTGACAGGGTGTCAGTAGTCGGCGCATAATCGCGATGTGCTTCACGTCACAGACTCACAGACGAGTGTTCCGCGTCCCATCCGCGAGCGCGTCGAGCAGCTCATCCGCGATCGCCAGCGAGCGCTGGGAGAGGACCGGCGAATCTCGCCGAGCGTGCTGCAGTCGTGGCTGCGAAGCGTGCGATACGGATTGAGTCCGGCACAGGTCGGACCCTGCGGAGAGTCGACCCCCGAGCAGGACATGCGACTGCTCGACGCTGCGGTCACTGTCATGCGCACCCGCATCGACGGGCTGACGGCCGCGGAATCGTGTTTGTTCCTGAC
>NZ_LZJD01000007.1:0-4877 GCF_001666875.1 Mycobacterium sp. E802 | reverse complement strand
CGGAAGCTAAGCCTGCCAGCGCCGATGATACTACCCACACGGGTGGAAAAGTAGGACACCGCCGAACACAAATTAAGAATCGCCCCCCACGTTTATGCGTGGGGGGCGATTCGCTTTTATGACTCAATTCTTTTGGCAGTTATATCTCGATACTCAATGGGCCGGCATCGGGATGATTATGTCGGCCGTGGTCGCTGCCAGTATCCTTTGCTCACAAGGGCGGGTAGAAAGGCACACGTGGTCGGAGACAGACAAGGCGACGCAGAGCGGCGCCCGCGGCGTGCATCGAACGACCGCGCATCCAGCAATTCAGGACCGCGGCGTCCCCGCGATCAGCGTGGTCGTGATCAACAGGGCCGGGGCCAGCGCTCCGGCGCCCCACGGGTGTCCGGACCTGGCCGGGCCCGTTCGGCACAGCCCACCGACGATGCCGAGCCCAGAAATGACGGCCCGAAGTTGCCGGCTGATGTCGAAGCAAAAGAATTGGCTCCCGATGTCCGTCGGGAACTGGTCACCCTCGACAAGACCACCGCCGACTTCGTCGCGCGTCACCTCGTGATGGTCGGCAAGTTGCTCGACGAGGACCCGGAAACGGCCCTCGCCCATGCCCGATCGGCCCGTAATCGGGCGGGGCGGATCGCGGTGGTTCGTGAAGCCGTGGGAATCGCGGCGTATCACAGCGGAGATTGGGCTCAGGCGCTGGCCGAATTGCGTGCGGCCCGGCGGATGGGCAGTAAGTCGGCGTTGTTGCCGATGATCGCGGACTGCGAACGCGGTGTGGGACGGCCCGAGCGGGCGTTGGAGTTGGCCCGCAGCGACGAGGCTGCCGCGCTGACGGGCGAAGACGCCGACGAGCTGCGCATCGTGACAGCCGGCGCCCGATCGGATCTCGGCCAGCTCGAACAGGCATTGGCCATCCTGTCCACCCCACCGCTCGACCCGACCGCACTCGGACCGACGTCGGCCCGGTTGTTCTACGTCTACGCCGACACCCTGCTGGCACTGGGCCGCCGGGACGAGGCGTTGCAGTGGTTCCTCCACGCTGCGCATGCCGACCTCGAAGGCATCACCGACGCCGAAGACCGGATCACGGAGCTTTCCTGACGTGACGGCGCTTGCACGGCAACATGATTGCCTGCTGCTCGATCTCGATGGCACGGTCTTTCGTGGCCACGCGCCCACGTCGGGCGCGCTGGACAGCCTGGCCGCGGTATCGGCCCGGGTGCTGTACGTGACCAACAACGCCTCACGTGCTCCCGGTCAGGTCGCCGGACATCTTCGCGAGCTCGGGTTCACTGCGGACGCCGACGATGTGGTGACCAGTGCCCAGAGTGCGGCGCACCTGCTTGCCGCCCATTTGCCGTCGGGCTCGGTGGTTCTCGTGGTGGGGGCGGAGGCCCTTGCCGATGAGGTACGCAATGTCGGCCTGCACCCGGTACGGACATTCGACGAGGGACCGGTCGCGGTGGTGCAGGGGCACTCCCCGGACACCGCGTGGCCGAATCTGGCCGAGGCTGCGCTGGCGATCCGCGCCGGGGCGTTGTGGGTGGCCGCCAACGTGGATCTGACCCTGCCGACCGAACGCGGCCTGCTTCCGGGCAACGGCTCGATGGTGGCCGCGCTGCGCGCCGCGACCGAGCGGGAACCGCTGGTGGCCGGAAAGCCGCAACCGACATTGATGAACGACGCACTGGGCCGCGGATCGTTCACCGCGCCACTGGTGGTCGGTGACCGGCTCGACACCGACATCGCCGGCGCCGTCGCCGCCGGACTGCCGAGCCTGATGGTGCTCACCGGCGTCAGTACCGCCGCTGAGGCCGTACATGCGGTGCCGGCACAGCGTCCCGACTTTTTGGCGGCGGATCTGCGCGGACTGCACACCGATGCCGATGTCCTGCGGATCGCGCCACAAGACGCGTGGCGGGTCGACATCGACACGTCGACGGTCACGGTTCATGCCACCGGCCAGCAGCCACAGGACGACCTGTCGGTGATACGAGCCACCGCACACGCGGTGTGGAGCGCGGAGGCCGACGGCGCTGTCACGGTGACGGGCGGGGACGACACCGCGCGCGCGGCGTTGCAACGATGGTCATTGCTGTCAGTGCCGGTCGATGAAGGTGTCATCGACTAGCGTGAGTGTCGCTATGACTACTGATCCCGACGAGCTACGCGCGCAGGTGGCTGCCGTCTTGGCCGACGTGCCGGATCCGGCCGCGGACCCCTCGGCCCTCGACGGCACGGACATCGACGTGGTGGCCGCGCGGCTGGAACAGGCCCATGATCTGCTCGTGGCCGCTCTCGAATCCGTCGACAGGGGACAACCGGGCGGACCGCAGGCGACCGGAAGGTGAGCGCAGGTGGCACGGCGCGCTCGTGTTGATGCCGAGCTGGTGCGACGCGGGCTGGCCCGGTCCCGCCAGCAGGCCGCTGAGCTGATCGAGGCCGGCCGGGTCCGCATCGACGGGATGCCCGCGGCCAAGCCGGCGACCGCAGTGGCCTCAGATACCAACATCACGGTGCTCGCCACCGAGGAGCGCAGCTGGGTGTCGCGGGGTGCACACAAGCTGATCGGTGCGCTCGATGCGTTCGACGTCGCTGTCGAGGGACGGCGCTGTTTGGATGCCGGGGCCTCGACCGGAGGTTTCACCGAGGTGCTGCTCGATCGCGGCGCGGCCGAGGTGGTGGCCGCCGACGTCGGCTACGGGCAGTTGGCCTGGTCGCTGCGCTCGGACGAGCGCGTACATGTACTGGAACGCACGAATGTGCGGGAGCTGACGCCCGAGGCGATCGGCGGACCGGTGCAGCTGATCGTGGCTGACCTGTCGTTCATCTCGCTGGCCACCGTGCTCCCGGCGTTGACGGCCTGTGCCACCACCGACGCCGATATCGTTCCGATGGTGAAACCGCAGTTCGAGGTCGGCAAGGATCGAGTGGGCGCCGGCGGCGTCGTCTCCGATCCGGAGCTGCGGGTCGACGCGGTGTGTACGGTCGCCCGCAAGGCGGCCACCTTGCAGTGGCATGCTGTCGATGTGACGGCCAGCCCGCTCCCGGGGCCATCGGGCAACGTCGAATATTTTCTGCACCTGCGTACCGGGACCGACCGCGCACTGGAGGGCGAGATGCTCGAACAGGCGGTGCGGCGGGCGGTTGAGGAGGGCCCGCAATGACGCTTGAACGCACGATCCTGCTGGTGGTGCACACCGGCCGGGATGAGGCGACCGAAGTCGCCCGCCGGGTGGAGAAAGTGCTCGGCGACAACGGTATTGGCCTGAAGGTGCTCTCGGCCGAGGCCGTGGACCGTGGCCCGTTGCACCTGGCGCCCGACGACATGCGGGCGCTGGGTGTCGACATCGAGGTGGTCGACGCCGACGAACGGGCGGCCGAGGGCTGCGAACTCGTGCTGGTCCTCGGTGGCGACGGTACGTTCCTGCGCGCCGCCGAACTTGCCCGCAACGTCGAGATCCCGGTGGTGGGCGTCAATCTGGGCCGCATCGGCTTCCTGGCCGAGGCGGAAGCGGAGGCCATCGACCACGTGCTCGAGCGCATCATCGAGCGCGACTACCGCATCGAGGAGCGGATGACCCTCGACGTCGTCGTTCGATCGGGTGCCGACGTGGTGAACCGGGGGTGGGCACTCAACGAAGCCAGCCTGGAGAAGGGTCCCCGGCTCGGGGTGCTCGGGGTGGTGCTGGAGGTCGACGGTCGCCCCGTCTCGTCCTTCGGCTGTGACGGTGTGCTGGTGTCGACACCGACGGGGTCGACGGCCTACGCGTTCTCCGCGGGCGGCCCGGTGCTGTGGCCGGATCTGGAGGCGATCCTGGTGGTGCCCAACAACGCTCACGCGCTGTTCGCCCGCCCGATGGTGACCAGTCCGGTCGCCAACATCGCCATCGAGATCGAGGCGAGCGGCAATGACGCCCTGGTGTTCTGCGACGGCCGGCGCGAAATGGTGGTGCCGGCCGGCGGCCGCCTGGAGGTGACCCGCTGCGCGACGCCGCTGAAATGGGTACGGCTGGACTCGGCTCCGTTCACCGATCGGTTGGTACGCAAGTTCCGGCTGCCGGTCACCGGATGGCGGGGACAGTAGATCGCCGTGCTGTCAGAGATTCGTATCGAGTCGTTGGGCGCGATCAGCGCCGCCACCGCGGAATTCGACCGGGGGTTGACCGTGCTGACCGGTGAGACCGGTACCGGCAAGACCATGGTGGTGACCAGCCTGCATCTGCTCGGCGGGGCGCGCGCGGACGCCACGAGGGTGCGGTCGGGGTCTGATCGCGCGGTCGTCGAAGGCCGGTTCAGCACAAGCGAACTCGGCGAGGACGTATCGGTGCGGGTGGAGGACATCTTGGAGTCCTCCGGTGCCGAGCGCGATGACGACGGCAGTGTCATCGCGGCCCGCTCGGTGAGCCGGGCCGGGCCGTCACGCGCGTACCTGGGTGGGCGCAGTGTGCCGGCGAAATCGTTGAGCAACTTCACCGCCCAGGTGTTGACGCTGCACGGGCAGAACGACCAGTTGCGATTGATGAGGCCCGACGAGCAGCGGGCCGCGCTGGACCGGTTCGCCGAGGTGGACAAGCCGCTGACCCGATACCGCCGGGCCCGTGAGGAGTGGCTCGAGGCGCGTCGGGATCTGGCCGACCGTCGTCATCGCGCCCGGGAACTCGCCCAGGAAGCCGACCGGCTGAGCTTCGGAATCCAGGAGATCGACGCGGTCGCACCACTTCCCGGTGAGGACGAGGCGATCATCGCCGACATCCGCCGGCTCTCGGAGCTCGACGCGCTGCGCGATGCCGCCCAGACGGCCCGGCTGGCGTTGTCCGGTGAGCTCGAAGAACCGACGCCGGAGTCGATGTCGGCGGCAGACGGGGTGGGCC
>NZ_LZJD01000006.1:0-66675 GCF_001666875.1 Mycobacterium sp. E802 | reverse complement strand
CCAGGCACCCGGGCTGCTGCCGATGCCGCGGTGGTGCACCTGCTGGCTGAGCAAGCCACCCTCGATGCCAACAGCCCCACCCCCGGCTACCTACCCGGCTACGGGATCGTGCCCGCCCAAAGCGTGCGCGACCTGGCCGCCAACGCCACCCGCAAACCGGTGCACCTACCCGACGACAACCCCACCCCCGAGACCACCCGCGCGGCGGCTGACAGTAGTGAGGCCGCGCCAGCCTCCACCGCCAGGACCTCTGCTCCAGAGCCTGGGTATCGCCCGTCGGTGGCGTTGCGGGAGTTCATCTTCTGGCGGGATCTGACCTGCCGGTTCCCCGGCTGTGACCGGCCCGCACAGTACTGCGATGTCGACCACACCGTGCCCTATCCGGCCGGGCCGACCCATCCGTCGAACACCAAAATGTATTGCCGCACACACCATCTCGTCAAAACGTTTTGCCCCGGCTGGGCCGATCGCCAATCACCCGATGGCACCGTCGAATTCAACACACCCACCGGGCACACCTACACCACCGAAGCCCACGGCGCCACGCTGTTTCCCATCCTGGGCCAGTCCACCGGGGACCTCAACCTCCCCGATCCCGAGGCGCAAAGTCCGCACCGTGGCATGAAGATGCCCAAACGCAGCCACACCCGCGAACAAGAACGCCAAGAACGCATCGCCGAAGAACGACACCTACGCGCCGAAATCAACAACGACCTCGACGTCGAACGCCAATACCAAATCTGGCTCGCCGAAGAATACGGACCACCGCCCCCATTCTGAGAGGATCGTCAGCATGAGCATGCCGTGGTGGGAGAGGTACATCGGCCTGCCGATGTTGATGCTGCACGACAAGGTCTACAAGGCCACCGATGGCCGGATCGGGCACCGCATCCCGGGCGGTCCGGTGACGCTGATCTTGCACACCGTGGGCGCCAAGACCGGTCTGCACCGGGCCAGCTCGCTCGCCTATGCCAGTGACGGCGACAACTACCTGGTTGTGGCGTCGAAGGGTGGGGAGCCGACGGCCCCGGGTTGGTACCACAACCTCAAGGCCAATCCTCAGGCGGAGATCAACGTCGGCCCCAAGCGGTTCACGGTCACGGCCAAACCTGTGCTCCCAGAGGATGCCGACTACCCGAGGCTGTGGCGGATCGTCAACGACATGCCGGGTAATAAGAATCGCTACATCGGTTATCAGAAGCGTACGACGCGACCCATCCCGGTGATCGTGTTGACGCCCGAGCTCACTGTCCGGTGAGCTTCAAAGCCGAAGCGGGACATAGCTTGACGGCTTCGCGAGCATGGTCGATCTCGTCGTCGGGAACCTCGTCGACGAGCACCTCGACGATACCGTCGTCGTCCTGATCGAAGATCACGTCGGAGACCATCACGCAGTTGCCCGACGCGATGCATGCGTCACGATCTGCTTCTACCCTCATGGCATCACCACGTTACCGCCAACGATTTCAACCCGTAGATGAAGTGAAAAGACCGATAGGCGACATCGTCGAAGGGTTCGGCCAACGCCAGGTCCGGGAAGCGCCGCAGCAGGGCCGGCAGGGCGATCCGCATCTCCATGCGGGCCAGCGGCGCGCCGAGGCAATGGTGTACGCCGTGTCCGAAGGCCAGATGCCCGGGTGCGCCGCGGCGGATGTCGAGCACGTCGGGATCCTGGATGAAGTCGGGGTCCCGGTTGCCGGCCGGCAGTGAGGCAAACACCAACTCGCCCGCGGGGATCCGCACCCCGGCGATCTCGACGTCGGTGGTGGTGAAGCGGGGGATCGCGTTCTGCACGATGGACAGCCACCGCAGCAGCTCCTCGACGGCGGGGCCGACGGCGTCGGGGTCGTCGCGCACGGCAACCAGTTGATCGGGGTGGCGCAGCAATGCCAGGACGCCCAGGCCCAGCATGTTCGACGTGGTTTCGTGGCCGGCAAGGAGGAGTAGCCCGGCGATGCCGACGAGTTCGTCGTCGGACAGTTCGTCACCATGGTCGCGCACCAGCATGCCGAGGATGTCCTCGCCTGGATCACGGCGGGCCCGTCCCACCAGGTCCCACATGTAGTCGCGAGCCTGACGTTGCAGCCCAAAGCGTTCCGCGATCGGCAGGGATAGATCGAGTTGACGTGCCGAGCGGTGCTGGAAGTCCTCGCGGTCGGTGTAGGGCACCCCGAGCAGTTCGCAGATCACGAGTGAGGGGATGGGTAATGCGAAGTCGGCCACCAGATCGGACGGCGGTCCCGCAGCGGCCATGGCATCCAGGTGTGCGTCGACGATCTCCACGATGTGGGGCTCCAGCCGCTTCATCCTGCGGATCGTGAACTCCGCGGTGAGCATGCGGCGCAATCGCTGGTGCTCGGGCGGGTCGAGTCCGAGCAGGTTGCCGGCCCGCGCGCTGGCCAGTTCTTCCTCGGACATCACGGGCGCGCCGGGAAGCGCGAAACCGGGTGGTCTGCCGTTGGAGAACCGTTCGTGGTCCGACAGCACCGTCTTGACGTCTTCGTGGCGGGTGACCAGGTAGACGCGGTTGCCGAACGAGCTGACGACGGCGCGAACACCATCCGTCTCGCGGATCTCGCCGAGGTCAGGGGTGGGGTCGAAGCCATTGCGCCGCATGTGTACTGGCGGCAGTGTCGTCGGCCCACTCATGCCACGACGTTACCGGTCGGCGTGCAGCCCCGGCCACCAGATCTTCGGGCCGATCAACGTGAACAGCGCCGGGATGATCACCGTGCGGACCACGAACGTGTCCAGCAGGATGCCCAACCCGACGATGATGCCCAGTTGGGTCAACACAATCAGCGGCAGTACTCCCAGCACACAGAACACCGCCGCCAGCACCACGCCGGCGCTGGTGATCACCGCGCCGGTGGCCGACACTGCCCGCACGATGCCTTGCCGGGTGCCGAACTCGGGCGTCTCCTCGCGGGCCCGGGTGACCAGGAAGATCGTGTAGTCCACGCCGAGGGCCACCAGGAACAGGAAGGCGAACAGCGGGGTGCTGTTGTCCAGGGCCGGGAAGCCGAACACATGCACGCTGGCCCAGCCGCCCAGGCCGATCGCGGCCAGGGCGCTCAATACCGTCACCCCGACCAACAGCAGCGGTGCGAAAGCCGAGCGCAGCAGCAGGTAGAGCACGGCCAGTACCACCGCCAGGATCGCCGGGATCACCACCAGCCGGTCGCGTTGGGCCGCTGAGGCGGTGTCTCTGGCCTGAGCGTCCGCGCCGCCCACCACGGCGGACGGATCGGCAACATGCACCGAATCACGCAGCGCGTCAATGGTTTCGAAGGCCTCATCAGAGGCCGGCTCGGCTTTGAGCACCACCGACCACTGGCTCAGTCCGGTCGGGGACTGGCCCGCCGGGGTGGCCGAGACGACGCCTGGAGTGTCGGTGATCGCCCGCTGCACCGCACCGCCACGAGCGGTGGAGGCGATGACGCGGGTGGGGTCGGTCAGACCGCTCGGGAAGTGGGCGGCCAGGGTTTGATAGCCGCTCACCGATTCGGCCTGAACCCGGAACTGCTCGGTCTGGGTCAATCCGATCGGGGTGGACAGCAGGCCGGTACACAGCAGGGCCAGGCCGGCCAGCGCCACGATCGAAACGCGGGCAGGCTTGCGCGCCACGGCGTCCGCGATTCGGTGCCAGATTCCGCTTTCGGTCAGGGGCTGGGCGCCGACCTTCGGGATGAACGGCCAGAACAGCCGTTTGCCGCACAGGGCCAGCAGCGGTGGCAGTACCACGAGGACGAAGATGGCCGCGACCACAAGACCGGACGCGGCCTGCAATCCGAGGCTGCGGTTGCTGGGCGCGGAGGCGAACAGCAGGGTCAACAGGGCCAGCACCACGGTGGCGTTGCTGGCCACGATCGCCGGGGCAGCCGCGCGCACCGCCATCACCAGGGCTTCACGGTGGCTTTCGGTCCGGCCGAGCTCTTCCCGATAACGCGAAATCAGCAGCAGCGCATAGTTGGTGCCCGCGCCGAAGACCAGCACGCTGGTGATGCCTGACGTCGAACCGTCCGGGCTGAGCCCGAAACCCGATGCCACGGCAGTGCCCACGACCGCGCCGACCCGGTCGGCGAAGGCAATTACCAACAGCGGGACCAGCCACAGCACTGGTGAGCGGTAGGTGATGATGAGCAGCAGTGCCACCACGGTCGCGGTCACGGCCAGTAGCGTGATGTTCGCTCCGGCAAAGGAATTCGCGATGTCGGCACCGAATGCCGGCCCGCCGGTGATCTCGGCCGTCAGCCCGGGAGGCAATCCGTCGGCGGTGCGGGTGCGCAAATCTTTCACGGCGTCGTTGAGCCCGAAGCCGGACAGGTCGCCTTTCATCGGCACGGTGGCGATCGCGGCCTTCCCGTCGTCGGAGACCACCACCGGCGGGCCCGGCGCGTCGGTCAGCCGGTTGCGTGCATTGGCGACGGCGTCGACGTCGGCCATGGTGAGGGGACCGTCGTCGCTGCGGGTCACCACCAGGATCGCCGGAACCTGGTCGCCGCCGGGGAATTCGGCACGCAGCGCGTCGGCCCGCGCCGATTCGGCGTCCGCCGGCACGGCGACCGGTGACTGTGAGGCGGCGTCGCCGCCACTCAGCAGGCCCAGGAGGCCGCCGGAGACGATCACGACCAGGACAGCCAGCCAGGCCAAGCGTTTAATCACGATTCAGTGTCGCCTCTTCCAAGTCGAGCCCATGCAGCACAGTACGCAGCACTTCGTCATCGATGTGTCCGGCATCGCGTTCGGCGATGAATGTGTCGCGTTCGGCGGCAAGCATTTCCAGGCGCAATCGGCGGAACGCCGACGTCGGGCTCTCACCGATGTCGGCGTCGTCGCGGCCCAGCTGCTCCCAAGCGGTATTGCGGCGCCGGGTGTTCCACGCCCGCAACACGTCGGCGGCCCGTTGCGGCACGTCGGCGCCGGCCGATTCTTCGGCCAGCAATTCATCGAGCCGCTCGGCGGCGGCCCGGGCCGCCTTGTCCTGGGCCGCGGCGGTGGCGATGGCATCGCTGTGGGCCTCGTTGCCCTGGGCGTCGAGCACGCGGATGAACCAGGGCAGCGTCAAACCGTGCAGCAGCAATGTTCCGACCACGACGACGAAGGTGAGGAACACCAGTTGCGGGCGGCCGGGGAACGGATCGCCGGCGAGCGTGGTGGCGGGCACGGCGAACGCGGCGGCCAGCGATACCACGCCTCTCATGCCCGCCCATGCCACGACGAACACCTGGGCGCCGGGTGGGGACGTCTCCTGGTTGCGGAGTCTCTTGGACAGCAGCCGGGGCAGGTAGGTCGAGGCGTAGACCCACACCATGCGCACCCCGATCACCGTGGTGAGCACGGCCGCCGAGGAGATGGCCAGCGTGGCGGCCGAGATGCCGGCCAGTTCGCTGATCACCTTCGGCAGCTGCAGGCCGATCAACAGAAAGGCAAACGATTCCAGGATCAGCTGCAGGGCTTTCCACACCGCCTTGTCCTGCAGGCGGGTGGCGTAGCTGGCCTGGGTTTCGCGCTGCCCCAGCAGTAGCGCCGCCACCACGACGGCGATCACGCCGGAGCCGTGGATCTCCTCGGCGATCAGGTAGATGAAGAACGGCGCCACCAGGCCGAGTGCGCTTTCGACCAGCGGATCGTCGAGCCGGGTGCGGATGAAGTGCACCACCATGCCGAGCACCCAGCCGACCACCACGCCGCCGACCGCCGCCAGGGCGAACGTGCTCAAGCCGCTGCCCCAACTCGCCGCCGTGCCGATCGCAGCGCCGAGGGCCACCTTGTAGGCCGTCAGTGCGGTGGCGTCGTTGAGCAGGCTTTCCCCGCCCAGCAGCGTCATGGTGCGTCGGGGCAGGCCGAGCCGGCGCCCGACCGCCGTGGCCGACACCGCATCGGGTGGGGCCACGATCGCGCCGAGGGTCAGCGCCGCGGCGATGGTGAGTTCCGGCACCGTGTGGAAGGCGACGAGGCCGACGACGAACGTGGTGGCCAGCGGCAGCCCGATCGCCAGGAATCCGATGGGTCGAATATTGCGGCGCAGCGCCACGTAGCTGCTCTCCAGCCCTGCCGACCACAGCAGCGGCGGCAGGATGACGAACAACACGAGTTCGGGGTCCAGTTGGACGTCATGGAAGCCGGGCAGCGCGCTGCCGGCCAGCCCGGCCACCACCAGCGCCAGCGGTGCCGAGACGTCGAACCGGCGGGCCACCGCGGCGAGCAGGATCGCGGCGACCAGTGCCGCCAAGAGCGAGGCACCCACGTTGTCAGCCCTCCTTTGTGTCGGTGCTTATCCTTGATCAACATGTTGAGGAGATCACGTCGGCGTGAGCCGGATCCGGCTCCTCGCACCTGTGAGCATCTCGCCGCCGAGGTCGCCGAGCCGCAACCGCTGACCCCCGGGCGCTGCCAGGAATGCGAGGAAGACGGCGAGACCAACTGGGCGCATCTGCGTATGTGCATGACGTGCGGTCACGTCGGTTGCTGTGATTCAAGCCCGCATCAGCATGCCACCAAGCACTTTCATTCCAGCGGTCATCCGGTCATGCGTTCGGCGGAACCCGGGGAGAGGTGGCGTTGGTGCTATATCGACCATCGGGTCGGTTGACGATCTGGCAGGGTGGAGCGTGCGATGAGTGAACCGATAGAAGATGCGCAGCCCGCCCGGGAGGCAACTGACCTGGCCGACGACCAGGTCGATGGCGCCGAAGAGGCTGTAGAAGAGGCCGCACCCGAACCCGCGGCGACGGTGCTGCTGCTGGGTTCGGGGGAGTTGAGCCGCGAGCTCGCCCTGGCGTTCCAGCGACTGGGCGGTGTCGTGGTGGCCGCCGACCGCTACTACGCCCCGGCGCACGGCGTCGCCGACCGCTCGGCGGTGATCAAGATGAACGACGCCGAGGAACTCACCGCGCTGATCCATCGGGAGAAGCCGCGCTACGTCGTCGCCGAGTCCGGCGTCATCGCCGCCGATGCGTTGGTGGCGGTCGCCGAACGGGGTGACATCGAGGTGCTGCCGTCCCCGCGCAGCATCCGGCTCTCCCAGGACCGCGAAGGTCTTCGGCGGCTGGCGTCGGACGAGCTGGGCCTGCCCACGGTGCCGTTCTGGTTCGCCGGCTCGGTCGAGGAGTTGACCGCGGTGGCCGAGCACGCCGGCTTCCCGTTGGTGGTCAAGCCGGTGGTGGGGGCACAGCGCGACGGCGAGTCGGTGCTGCTGCGTCCCGACGACGTCGAACCGGCCTGGCAGCGCGCGACGACTGCGGGCCACATCGCGCACAACCGGGTGCTGGCCGAGTCGGTGGTCGAGGTCGAGTACGAGATCACGATGCTGACCGTGCGCACCACCGGACCGTCCGGTCCCGGGGTGCAGTTCTGCGAGCCGATCGGACACCGTCAGGCCGGCACCGACGTGCTGGAGTCCTGGCAGCCCCAGCCGCTGACGCCGGCGGCGCTGGACGCCGCGAAGTCGATCGCCGCGCGGATCGTCAACTCGCTGGGCGGACGCGGGGTGTTCGGCGTCGAGCTGCTGGTCACCGGTGACGACGTCTACTTCTCCGACGTACGGATCCGACCGCACGACAGCGGCCTGGTGACACTGCGCTCGCAACGGCTCTCGGAGTTCGAGATGCACGCCAGGGCGATCCTCGGCCTGCCGGTGGACACCATCATGATCTCCCCGGCGGCCGCCGAGGTGACTTACGGCGGGGCCGACGCCCACGAGTTGCCGGCCGACATCAGCGGCGTCCTGGCCGATGCCCTGGCCACCTCGGAGAGCGACGTGCGCCTGTTCGGGCATCCCGGTGAATCCGAAGCGCCGCGTCGTCTCGGGGTGGCGCTGGCCACCGCTCCCGACGTGATCATCGCCCGCGACCGCGCCCGTCGGGTCGGCAGCGCGCTGCGCAAGCTGCGGTAGCCCCCATGGCCGAAAACGGACAACCGGCTGACGAACCAGTGGATCGGCCCACGATGGCGCCGTTCCTCGGCGCGCTCGCCGTCATTGTGTTCGCGGTGATCGTGGTCGTGCTGCTCAACACCTTCGGCACCGACGGGCGCAGCGAGGAGCAGAAGGTGAGCCTCGCGGCGGTCGGTCAGAACGATGCGCTGCAGCGGGAGAACTTCGGCGAATTCTCCGATTACACCTGCGTCGCCCAGCGCGGCACCGAGGCGGATTTCCTTGCCCGGCAGCGTGATTCGGTAGCCAAGCAGGGCGCCAGGTACGTCGACGACGTGACCGGGGTGCACGTCGACGGGGACCGGGCCACCGCAACGGTGGTGTACCACTTCGACAAGGCGCCGGACACCAAGGTCAACACCGAGACGGCGTTCGTGCGTGAGGACGGCCAATGGCGCGTCTGCTCGGGTATGGGAGACTCACGCCCGTGAGCTATGCAGGGGACATCACGCCTGAGGAGGCCTGGAAACTTCTGAGTGAGAACTCCGAGGCCGTGCTGGTGGACTGTCGCACCGACGCCGAATGGCGCTTCGTCGGCGTGCCGGATCTGTCCACCCTGGAGCGTGACGTCGTATACGTGGAATGGAACCGGACCGACGGCAGCCACAACGACGCCTTCGTCGACGATCTCCAGGCGTCAGGCGTGACGCCGGGTGAGCGGCCGGTGGTCTTCCTGTGTCGCTCTGGCAACCGCTCGATCGGTGCCGCCGAGGCGGCCACCGCGGCCGGTATTGCGCCGTCGTACAACATCCTCGACGGATTCGAGGGCAATCTCGACGAGAACCGCCACCGTGGTGGGACCGGTTGGAAAGCGGTCGGTCTGCCTTGGAAACAGTCATGAGCGCTCCGGACAACGAGGTCCCGTCCGTCCGGATCCCGGCTGCCCTGCCCGAAGGCGTCAGCCAGGCCACCATCGGCGTGCGCGGCGGCCTGCTGCGCTCGGAGTTCGAGGAGACCGCCGAGGGCCTGTTTCTGACCTCGGGTTACGTCTACGAGTCGGCGGGTGCGGCGGAGAAGGCGTTCACCGGGGAGATCGACCGGTTCGTCTACTCGCGCTACGGCAACCCCACGATCGCGATGTTCGAAGAGCGGTTGCGCCTCATCGAGGGTGCCCCCGCGTGCTTCGCGACGGCCACCGGCATGGCCGCGGTGTTCACCGCGTTGGGTGCGCTGCTGGGGGCCGGTGACCGCCTGGTGGCCGCGCGCAGCCTGTTCGGGTCGTGCTTCGTGGTGTGTAGCGAGATCCTGCCCCGTTGGGGTGTGGAGACGGTGTTCGTCGACGGTGACGACCTCGCGCAGTGGGAAGAGGCGCTGTCGGTCCCGACGACCGCGGTGTTCTTCGAGACGCCGTCCAACCCGATGCAATCGCTGGTCGACATCGCCGCGGTGTCCGAGCTGGCTCACGCTGCCGGCGCAAAGGTGGTGCTGGACAACGTCTTTGCCACGCCGCTGTTGCAGCAGGGCATGCCGATGGGGGCCGACGTGGTCGTGTATTCGGGCACCAAACACATCGACGGGCAAGGCCGGGTGCTCGGCGGGGCGATCCTGGGTGACAAGGAGTACATCGACGGACCGGTGCAGAAGCTCATGCGCCACACCGGCCCGGCGATCGGTGCGTTCAATGCCTGGACGTTGCTGAAAGGCCTTGAGACGCTTGCCGTCCGGGTGGATTACGCCAACCGCTCGGCGCAGCAGATCGCCGAGTTCCTGGAGGACCATCCCTCGGTGAGCTGGGTGAAATACCCCTTCCTGAAGTCGCATCCGCAGTATGAGCTGGCCCAGCGTCAGATGCGGGGTGGCGGCACGGTCATCACCTTCGAACTCGACGCGAAGGACGGCAAGGCCCGCGCCTTCGAGGTGCTCGACAAGCTCAACGTCGTCGACATCTCCAACAACCTCGGTGATGCCAAGACGCTGATCACGCACCCGGCGACGACGACGCACCGGGCCATGGGTCCGGAGGGCCGTGCCGCGATCGGACTGGGCGATGGCGTCGTGCGCATCTCGATCGGCCTGGAAGGCACCGAGGATCTGATCGCCGATCTGGACCAGGCATTGAGCTAGGCCCGTGTCCAAGAGCTCCGATGCCAAGAAGGCTCGCCGGAAGAAGCGGCAGGCCGCACGTGAGACGCGGATCGTGCCGCAGGAGATGGTCGATCAACTGGCCGACATCCCCGACGCCGTCGTCGCCGATCTGGCCGAGTTCGACGAGCGAGTCACCGCGCGGGGCTGGATATTTGACGAGGAACAATCCAACGACGACTACGCCGTGTGGTTCTACGAGCCGTCCGGCGCGCCCGTGGACGACGGCCTGCCGGTGACCTCGCTGTGGCTGGATGCGGCCGAGGACGGCGAGATCGTGCGGGTGGTGTTCGTCGGCAGTGTGGAGCGCTACGAGTTCACCCATGAGGAACTGCGCGACGGTGCCCTCGACGTGATCGAGGGCTACCGCGCCGGTCAGCCGTTGCCTGAATTCGGCTGACCTTCTCTATGGCGTCCTCGAACTGGCGTGCCTGCCTGAGTTCGAAGTGATGGGCGCGCCCTATGCAGTTCACCATGGCGAATACATCGAGTTGCAGCCCGACGTGCTCGTCGGGCGCTTCGAGGATTTCACCGACAAGGACCTGCCCAAACCGCCCGTACTGGTCGTTGAGGTGTTGTCGCCGAGCACCGCGCTCAACGACCTCAACACCAAGAAGGCCGCGTATGAGCGGTTGGGCGTTCAGAGCTACTGGGTGATCGACCCGCAGCAGGTCACGTTGACGGTGTTTGAACTCCGCGACGGCGCCTATGTCCAGGCTGCCGCGGTCAGCGGCAGTGAGGGGTATGAGGCAAAGTTGCCGTTCCCGGTGCGGATCGTGCCGCTCGACCTGTTGGGCCGCTTTTCCTGATCGCAGGTCTACGCCGACCCGCCGTCCGAGTCGATCACGCCCTGCGCGGACCGGGCACGGTCCTCGTAGGCCTTGCGCTTGGCCTTGTCGAACTCCAGGAACACCCGGTCCAGGCCGAGGAGCTTGTTCAGCTTGCGGCGGCCCTTGGGTGGCAGCATCTGGGCGGCCTGCGCGGTGAACCGCAACGGCGGCGGCACGGACACATGGGTCTTGGGCTTGTTCAGTGTCTTGACGATGGCCGCGGCGATGTCCTCGGGCTCGACCGGCTTCATCGCGCCGGTGGCCTTGGTGCCCGAGATCAGATCGGTGTTGGTGAACGGCGGCATGATCACCGAGACGTTGACGCCGTGCGGGGCCATCTCGTCGGCCAGCGCGGTGGACAGCCCGACGACGGCGTACTTGGCGCCGACGTAGACCACCTGGCCCGGCAACGGGATGAGACCCGACAGTGAGGCAATGTTGATGACGTGGCCGCTGCGGCGTTTGACCATGTCGGGCAGCGCCAGCTGACAGCCGGTCAGCACGCCGTACACGTTGACCTCCAGGGAGGACCGGATCGACTGCTCGGTTTCCTCCAGGAACGGTCCGACGGGCATCACGCCGGCGTTGTTGATCAGGACATCGATGTGGCCGCCGCCGTCGGTGCGGGCCTTGTCCAGAAAGGTGGCAAACGATTCCCGGTCGGTGACGTCGAGCGGGTAGCCCGACACCTGGCCCAGCTTGCTGAGATCGACGACGGCAGACTCCTGAAGCGCGACGTCACGGTCGCCGATGACGACGCGGGCACCGTGAGCGAGCAGCGCTTTTGCGGTGGCGTAGCCGATACCGCGCGCCGCGCCGGTGATCGCGATCGTCTTACCCCTGATGTTGTCCATGGCGGCGGACTTTACACGTGTCAAGTTTGGTGCGGAAGGGGCGCCACGGCGCCGACAGGCTTTCGATCACGCTGATCGTGGGTGGAACACTGCGTCCCGATCGGCGTTGAACCCATCGTGGGTATAGAAACGGTGGTGATGTCCACCTCCGTGAATCGGCTGAGTTTCGTTGCGGTCGGCCTGGCTGACCCCTTGGCCGCACCGCTGCTCGACGAGCTGGCGGTGGAGTATTCGGGACGCTATGGCGGGACCGCCGAACGCACCATGGTCTGGCTGACCACCGCGCCGGAGCAGTTCTCGGCACCCGATGGTGGGCTGTATATCGGCCTGCTCGACGGCGTGCCGGTCACCGGTGGTGCCTTCACCCGGTTCGACGCCGAGACTGCCGAACTCAAACGCATCTGGACCAGCAGCGAGCACCGGCAACGTGGATACGCCACGACCCTGCTCAACCACCTGGAACGCGAGATCGCCGAGCGGGGATATCGGCGGGTCTATCTGACGACGGGTCACCTGCAACCCGAGGCCGAGGCGCTCTATGAAGCGGCCGGCTACACCCGGCTCACCGCGCCGCTGCCGGCCGAGGGGGAGGGTGCGGTGTTGCCGATCGCGTTCGAGAAGGGCCTGACATGACGCCGGTCCCGCTCTCGATTCTCGACCTGGCCCCGATCAGCGCGGGCAGCGACGCCGCGACCGCGTTGCGCAACACCGTCGATCTGGCCCGGCACGCCGAACAGTGGGGCTACCAACGGTATTGGGTTGCCGAGCATCACTTTGTATCGGTGGCCAGTTCGTCGCCGGCGGTTCTGGTGGGGCAGATCGCCGCGGCCACCGAACGGATCAGGGTCGGCACCGCGGCCGTGCAACTCGGTCACACCACCGCGATCGCGGTGGCCGAGAGTTTCGGCACCCTGGCTTCGTTCTACCCCGACCGCATCGATCTCGGGGTGGGCCGTTCCGGGCAGAAGCGTGCCGAGGCGGTGCGGGACAAACCGCGTGCGCCGAGACCGCCGCGGGAGTGGCACGAGATCGACGGTGTGGTGATCCCCGCACCGTACGACGTCTCCGCGCTGATGCGGGATCCACGGCTGCGCGCCCGGATGGCGGTGTTGCAGCAGCCTGAAGCGCTCACACCGGATTTCGCCGACCAGGTGGACGACATCCTGGCGATGCTTGCCGGCCGCTACGAGCTCGGCACGGTCGTTCCCGGCGCCGGCGCTGGTTTGACGCCGTGGGTGTTCGGCAGCAGCAAGGGGCAGAGTGCCCGCGTCGCCGCAGCGCGCGGGCTGCCGTTCGTGGCCAGCTACCACATCACCCCGGCGACCGCGCTGGAAGCAATTGAGGTGTACCGCAACGGTTTTACCCCGTCGGAGTATTTGTCAGAGCCGTACGTGGTGGTGTCGGCGGACGTGGTGGTGGCCGATGACGAAGCCACCGCGCGCCATCTGGCCTCCAGTTATGGCCACTGGGTGTATTCGATCCGGGCCGGCGGCGGGGCGGCGCCCTACCCCGATCCGGCCGACGTACAACCGTTGACCGCCGAGCAGCTGGAGGTGGTCCGGGACCGTACCGCAACACAATTCGTCGGTGACCCAGATCAGGTGGTCACCCGTCTGGAGGCGTTGCAACGGCTCAGCGGGGCCGACGAACTCGTCATCACCTCGGTGACCCATCGACACTCCGACCGGTTGCACTCGCATCGGTTGCTGGCCCAGTGGTGGGGCCTGTAGCCGCTAGGCTGACCCCGGAACTGTCGTATCCGCTAGGGGTGTATTTGCCGAGTCCGCAGGTAGTGGTGGGATCGCTGTTACTGGCAGCGGCTGCGGTGGTGTCTGCGGTCGGCGTGGCGTTGCGGATCTTCATCGGCCGTCGGACGGAATCGGCTCAGTCACGCCGGCGGATGCACGCGTTTCGCCGGACGAAGTTTGCCCGGGTGCTGTTCGGAGCGGTGTACGACGACGAGGTGTTCGATCCCGACGAACTCGACCAGATGGTCCTGATGCCGACGATCGTGCTGGCCTGCGGACTGTGCCTGACCGGCTTTTTCCTGCTCGGTTACCGGATTCTGCAGCACTAGGCGTGCCGGGCGGCCGCCGCAGCAGCGGCGTCGGCGATCGGACCGCGCCACACCGGCCCGTGGCCCGGCAGCATGACGTCGGCCTCGACGTTGGCCAGCGTCGTCAGGCTGGACAGGCAGCCGTCCTCGTCGTGGTTGAACAGCGCCGGGAGCAGCGTCGGGCCGGTGCGTCGCAGCAGCGGATGTCCGGTCACCAGGGCGTCGCCGCTGACCAGGACGCCGTCGACGACGAATGAGCAGTGCCCGCCGGTGTGGCCCGGTGTGGGCACCGCCTGTGGTGCTCTGGGCAGCCCGGCGGCGATCTCCGGGCTGAGGGCTTGGGCGGTGGGGATGCCGTCGTGGTTCAACCCGCCCTTGGCGGTGATGGTGGCCGCCCATTTGAGCCAGCGGGGCTGCCAGATGTTGCGCACCACATCGGCGGGCGCGGCCTGCTCCAGATACTCACGTCTGGCGTGACCGACTTCGCTGTCATGGCAAAAGACCGGTGTGCCATGGGTTTTCGCCAGCCAGATGGCGGTGCCGAAGTGGTCGACGTGGGCGTGGGTGAGCAGCACGGCAGCGATGTCGTCGACCGTGAACCCGAGTTGGCGCACCGAGCCCAGCACGTCCTCGCGCTGGCCGGGGAATCCGGCGTCGATCAGCATGACTCGGTTTCCGTCGGTCACCAGCGTCCAATTGACCAGGTCGGTGTGCGCGAAGTGCACGTGATCGGTGATCGCGGTCAGGGCTGCTGCCATGCCGCGAGTTTAGGCATAGGAGTAGAACAGAACCGTGGCTGAACTCAAACTTGGTTATAAGGCATCGGCGGAGCAGTTCGCGCCCCGGGAACTGGTCGAGTTGGCGGTTGCCGCCGAGGCGGCAGGCATGGACAGTGCGACGGTCAGTGACCATTTCCAGCCGTGGCGGCATGAGGGTGGGCATGCGCCGTTCTCGCTGGCGTGGATGACGGCGGTGGGTGAGCGCACGCAGCGGCTGGTGCTGGGTACCTCGGTGCTGACGCCGACGTTCCGGTACAACCCGGCGGTGATCGCGCAGGCCTTCGCCACCATGGGATGTCTGTACCCCGACCGGATCTTCCTGGGGGTGGGCACCGGGGAATCGCTCAACGAGATCGCCACGGGTTACGCCGGCGAGTGGCCAGAGTTCAAGGAGCGCTTCGCCCGGTTGCGCGAGTCGGTCAAGCTGATGCGCGAGCTGTGGCTGGGCGACCGCGTCGACTTCGAGGGCGAGTACTACCACACCAAGGGTGCCTCGATTTACGACGTGCCCGAAGGTGGCATCCCGGTGTACATCGCCGCGGGTGGTCCGGTGGTGGCCAAGTACGCCGGGCGGGCCGGTGACGGGTTCATCTGCACCTCGGGCAAGGGCGAGGAGCTGTACAAGGACAAGCTCATCCCCGCGGTGAAAGAGGGTGCGGAGGCGGCCGGGCGCAACGCCGAGGACATCGACCGGATGATCGAGATCAAGATCTCCTATGACACCGATCCCGAGCTGGCGTTGGAGAACACCCGGTTCTGGGCGCCGCTGTCGTTGACGGCCGAGCAGAAGACCAGCATCCACGATCCGATCGAGATGGAGAAGGCGGCCGACGAGCTGCCGATCGAGCAGGTCGCCAAGCGCTGGATCGTGGCATCGGATCCCGACGAGGCCGTCGAGAAGGTCGGCCAATACGTCAAGTGGGGGCTGAACCACCTGGTGTTCCACGCCCCCGGTCATGATCAGCGTCGGTTCCTCGACTTGTTCAAGAAGGACCTGGAACCCCGGCTGCGCAAGTTGGGTTGATTTTGGCCCCATAGAGCTGACCCATTGTGAAGAAGATGGCGAGATTTTTCGAAAACCTCGCCATCTTCTTCACTTTCGGCGACGTCAGGCGGTGTGCACCGAGCGTTGCACGGCGCCCGCCGCGCCGTGGCTCGTTGCGGTGAGCCGGACCCGGTCGGCGCGGAACAGGTCGTAGGCGTATTCGAATGGCCGGTCGGCATCGTCACGCGTGACGCGGGTGATGGCCAACAGCGGCTTCCGCTGGGCGATGTCCAGCCACTGCGCTTCGCGGGCACTGGCGCTGACCACTTCGATGGTCTCGGTGGTGACCGCAGGGGTCAGGCCGTACCGCACCCGCACCAACTCGTAGAGCGAACCGCCGAGCGGCTGCTCCAGCAGATCCTCCATGTCTGCGGTGACGAAGCAGGACATGTCGACCGACAGTGGCACCCCGTCGGCGAAACGCAACCGGCGGATCGTGAAAATTTCGGTGCCTTCGGCGATTTCGAGCGACTGGGCCTCTACGGCGGTGGCCGGACGGCGGTCGGTGGCCAGCACCCGACTGGTGCTGGTGTGGCCGCCGCGGTGCAGCCGTGCCGGTAGACCGACCAACTCCGCGGCATTTCGTTCGACGATGTCCGCGCGCACGAACGTGCCACCCCCGCGGCCGGTGCGCCGTTCCAGCACACCGGCCTGACTCAACGGCAGCAGCGCGCTGCGCAGGGTCGAGCGCGACACCCCGAAACTCTCGGCCATCTCCCGCTCGGTGCCGAGCCGCGATCCGGGATGCAGGGTGCCCACCGCCAGCATGGACAGGATGCGCCGACGCACGTCCTCGGCGACTGGGCCGCCCGGTGTCATGGACATGCTCCGAGTGTGGACCAAAACGGCTGCACCGGGCAGACCAAAACGCGCCGATTCACCTGGCCGTTGCACAACTCCCAGGTTCGAAACATTGCGGTAACAAATGCCTTGACCCGCAACAGCTTCCGAGTTGACCGGTCGATCTGACGGGATAACAATGTGCAGCGTCGCGCCACAGCGCCGTCGGCGACGCCCAGAAACCAGACCAAATCGTGGTCCAGACGTCCTCCTCAGATAGGACCAAAAATGAGCGAGATCATCGATCCACCGGCGCCGTCGAACGCCACCATCCAACGCCTCAAACCCAACGCCGTGGGACTCGTCGGCGTGATGTTCATGGCGGTCGCGACGGCCGCCCCCATCACGGCCATGGTCGGCAATGTGCCGATCGCCGTCGGCTTCGGCAACGGTGTCTATGCCCCGGCCGGATATTTCGTCGCCACCATCGTGCTGACCCTGTTCGCGATCGGCTATGCGGCGATGAGTAAGCACATCACGGCCACCGGGGCCTTCTACGGATACATCTCCCACGGGTTGGGGCGGGTCGTCGGCCTCGGTGCCGGATTCTTGACGGCGTTGGCGTACATGGTGTTCGAGGCGTCGCTGATCGGCATCTTCTCGTTCTTCGGCAACGACCTGTTCAAATCATTCTTCGGCATCGACGTGCCATGGATCATCTTCGCCGTGGTGATGCTGGCGGTGAACGCGGTGCTGACCTACTTCGACATCAACCTGGCCGCCAAGGTTCTCGCGGTGTTCCTGATCACCGAGATCGTCATGCTGGCCATGATGGCGCTGTCGGTGGTGTTCACCGGCGGTGGCCCACAGGGCTGGTCGTTGGGATCGCTGAACCCGCTCAACGGCTTTCAGAGCCTGTCCGGTGAGGTGGCCGGCGTCGACGGCAACATGATCGCCGTGGCCGGATCGGCCGGGGTCGGCCTGTTCTTCGCGTTCTGGTCGTGGGTGGGGTTCGAGTCCAGCGCCATGTATGGCGAGGAGTCGCGCAACCCCAAGAAGATCATCCCGATCGCGGTGATCTGCTCGGTCGTCGGGATCGGCGCGTTCTACGTCCTGGTGTCCTGGCTGGCCATCGTCGGTACCGGTCCGCAGAATGCCGTTGCGTTGGCGCAGGATTCGGCCACCGCCGGTGACATCTTCTTCAACCCGGTGCACCAGCATCTCGGCCAGTGGGCGGTCGATCTGTTCAAGATCCTGTTGATGACGGGGTCGTTCGCCTGCGGCATGGCCTTTCACAATTGCGCGGCGCGCTATCTCTATGCGATCGGCCGGGAGAACGTCATCCCGGGCATGCGCAGGACCGTCGGGGCCACCCATCCGGTGCACGGGTCACCGCACATCGCCGGGTTCGTGCAGACCGGCTTTGCCACCGTCGTGGTGTTGTTCTTCGACCTCACCGGACGTGACCCCTACACCGGGTTGTACGGCCTGATGGCGTTGCTGGGCACCACGGCCATCATGATCGTGCAGGCCTTGGCGGCGTTCTCGGTGGTCTCGTACTTCCACGTGCAGAAGCGTCACCCGGAGACGGCGAACTGGTTCACCACGCTGCTGGCCCCGGCACTGGGCGGGCTCGGCATGCTCTACGTCATCTACCTGCTCGCACAGAACGCGTCGTTTGCTGCCGGTTCCGCCGCATCGGACTGGATCTTCTCGTCGATCCCGTATGTTGTTGGCATCGCCGGGATCGGTGGTGTGCTCTGGGCGGTCTTCCTGAAATTCCGGGATCCGCAACGCTATTCCGATCTGGGCCGCACAGTGTTGGAGGAGGCGCACGAGCGCTGAGCAGGGGGGTGCAGGGCATGAGTTTCTCGAACATCATGGACTCCAACAGCTACACCGGTCGGTCGGCCGATCCGCAGACCGCCAAGCTGATCGAGGCCCGCACCCGCCTACTCGGGCCGGCGTACCGGCTGTTCTACGAACGGCCGGTACATCTGGTCCGCGGCAGCGGTAGCCACCTGTTCGACGCGGACGGCGTGCGTTATCTCGACGCGTACAACAACGTCGTCAGCGTCGGGCACTGCCACCCGCGCGTGGTGTCCGCGATGACGCGTCAGGCCGAGACGCTCAACACCCACACCCGGTATCTGCACGAGGGCATCCTCGACTATTCACAGCGGTTGCTGGACACCCTGGGCCTCGACCAGGTGATGTACGCGTGCACCGGATCCGAGGCCAACGATCTGGCGCTGCGGGTGGCCCAGATGTACACCGGGGCGCGTGGCGTCATCGTCACCAGCGAGGCCTACCACGGCAATACCGAAGCGGTGACGGCGATTTCACCGTCGATCGGCGGCGCCACGTCGATCGGTCCGCACGTGCGGGCGGTGCCCGCCCGGCCGCTCGACGTCACCGCCGCGATCGCGGATCTGCAGGACTCGGGTTACGGGGTCAGCTGCCTGATCGTGGACACGATCTTCGCTTCCGACGGCATCTATCCCGATCCCTCGGCGCTGGCTCCGGCGGTGGCGGCGGTGCGCGCCGCCGGCGGGGTGTTCATCGCCGACGAGGTGCAACCCGGTTTCGGCCGCGCCGGGGAGAGCATGTGGGGATTCGCGCGCCACGGCGTGGTGCCCGATCTGGTCACCATGGGCAAGCCCATGGCCAACGGGTTGCCGGTGGCGGCGATGGCGGCCCGCGGCGAGGTGCTCGAGGCGTTCGCCCGCGAGGTGCCCTACTTCAACACCTTCGGCGGCAACCCGGTGTCGATGGCCGTCGCGGCGACGGTGCTCGACGTCATCGAGGACGAGGACTTGATGGCCAATGCGGCCCGGGTCGGCGCCGCGTTGCGTGAGGAGCTCACCGGCCTGGCGGCCGACCATCCGCGCGTCGGAGAAGTTCGCGGCGCCGGACTCTACGTGGGCGTCGAGATGGTGACCGACCGCGACAGCGCAGTCCCGGACCGGGCCGCGGCGCACGATCTGGTCAACGCGATGCGGGACCGCAACGTGCTCATCTCGGTTTGCGGGGCGCAGGGCAGTGTGCTGAAGGTCAGACCACCCCTGGTATTCTCTCTGTCGGATGTGGACTGGTTCTGCACCGAATTCGCCGATGCGCTGCGGGACCTGCGCTGAGCAAAAGCAGAGCATCTGGCTGTCCAAACCCTGATGAGGGAAGCTGTATCAGTGCCAGAGGCAGACGTCGCCACCGCGATCTATATTGCGTCGCCCGAGGGGGACACCGGTAAGTCGACCATTGCGCTCGGGATTCTTCATCGGCTTGCCGCGACCGTGCCCAGGGTGGGCGTATTCCGACCCATCACCCGGCTCGGTGAGGACCGGGACTACATCCTCGAACTGTTGCTGGCCGGCGCCACGGCCGGCCTGAGTTACGACGACTGCGTCGGGGTCAGCTACCAGCAGGTACACGAGGACCCAGACGCCGCGATCGCCGAGATCGTCGACCGGTTCCACCGGGTGGCCGAGCAGTGCGACGCCGTGCTGATCGTCGGCAGCGATTACACCGACATCGCCACGCCGAGCGAGCTGAGCATGAACGCGCGCATCGCGGTGAACCTCGGGGCGCCCGTCGTGCTGGCGGTCAAGGCCGCCGACCGCACGCCCGACGAGGTCGTGCACGTGGTCGAGGTGTGTCTGGCCGAGCTGAACCATCAGCACGCCCACGCCGCGGCGGTGGTCGCCAACCGATGCGATCCGGCGCAGCTGACCGCGGTGGCCGAGGCGCTCACACCGCTCGGCCCACCCGCCTACGTGCTGCCCGAGGAGCCGTTGCTGGTGGCTCCGTCCGTGGCCGAGCTGCAGGTGGCGGTCGACGGCACCCTGGTCGCCGGGGATCCCGAGCTGGTGTCGCGGGAGGCGCTGGGCGTGATGGTCGCCGGTATGACGGCCGAGCATTGCCTGGAGCGGCTGACCGAGGGCGTTGCGGTGATCACCCCCGGTGACCGGTCCGACGTGGTTTTGGCTGTCGTGAGTGCACATGCCGCCGAAGGCTTTCCGTCACTGTCCTGCATCATCCTCAACGGTGGGCTCGAGCTGCACCCGGCGATCGCCGCGCTGGTCGACGGGCTCGGGCAACGGCTGCCCATCGTGGCCACCAAGTACGGCACCTTCGAGACCGCCAGCCGCGTCGCGGGGGCGCGCGGCCGGGTGACCGCGAAATCACAGCGAAAGATCGACACCGCACTGGCGTTGATGGACAAACACGTCGACGTCAACGATCTGATCGCCCAGCTGAGTATCCCGATCCCGGCGGTCACCACGCCGCAGATGTTCACTTATCAGCTGCTCGACCAGGCCCGCTCGGACCGTCGGCGCATCGTGCTGCCCGAAGGGACCGACGACCGCATCCTCAAGGCCGCGGGCCGGCTGCTGCAGCACGAGGTGGCCGAGCTGACGATCCTCGGTGAGGAAGGCCAGATCCGGTCCCGGGCAGCCGAACTCGGTGTGGACATCGAGGCGGCCACGGTCCTGGACCCGCGCACCAGCGAATTGTGCGATCAGTTCGCCGAGCAGTATGCCGAGCTGCGCCGCAAGAAGGGCGTGACAGTCGAGCAGGCGCGCGAGATCATCCACGACGTCTCGTATTTCGGCACCATGCTGGTGCACAACGAGATGGTGGACGGCATGGTCTCGGGCGCCGCGCACACCACCGCACACACCGTGCGACCGGCCTTCGAGATCATTCGCACCGCACCAGGTATCTCCACGGTGTCCAGCATCTTCCTGATGTGCCTGGCCGACCGGGTACTGGCCTACGGTGATTGCGCGATCGTGCCCGACCCGACCGCTGAGCAACTCGCCGACATCGCGATCTCCTCGGCCCGCACCGCCGCGCAGTTCGGCATCGATCCGCGGGTGGCCATGCTCTCGTACTCGACCGGAACCTCGGGTACCGGCGCCGATGTCGACAAGGTCAGGGCGGCAACCGAATTGGTGCGGCAACGCGAACCCGACCTGCTGGTGGAAGGCCCGATCCAGTACGACGCCGCGGTGGAACCGTCGGTGGCCAAGACCAAGATGCCCGATTCCGCCGTGGCCGGGCAGGCCACCGTGCTGATCTTCCCCGACCTCAACACCGGCAACAACACCTACAAGGCCGTGCAACGTAGCGCGGGGGCCATCGCGATCGGCCCGGTGCTGCAGGGCCTGAACAAGCCGGTCAACGACCTGTCCCGGGGAGCGCTGGTGGAGGACATCGTCAACACGGTGGCGATCACCGCGATTCAGGCGCAGGGGCAGGGGCAGTAAATGACCGTCCTGGTGATCAACTCCGGGTCCTCGTCCCTGAAATACGCCGTGGTGAAACCGGACTCGGGCGAGTTCCTGGCCGATGGCATCATCGAGCAGATCGGATCGGCGCAGATGCCCGATCACGATGCCGCGCTGCAGGCGGCGCATCAGGCGCTGGCCGATCAAGGCCTGCACCTCGACACCCTCGGGCTGACGGCGGTGGGGCACCGGGTGGTTCACGGTGGCACCACGTTCTATCGGCCGACGTTGATCGACGACGCCCTGATGGCCAAGGTCGAAGAGCTGTCTCCGCTTGCACCGCTGCACAATCCGCCCGCCATCCTCGGAATCGAGGTGGCCCGCAAGCTGCTGCCCGATGTGCCGCATATTGCAGTGTTCGACACGGCCTTCTTCCACAACCTGCCCGCGGCGTCGGCCGCCTATGCCATCGATCGTGAGGTGGCCGAGCGCTGGGGCATCCGACGCTACGGCTTCCACGGGACGTCGCACGAGTACGTCAGCCAGCAGGCCGCCGTCTTTCTGGACCGGCCTTACGAGTCGCTGAATCAGATTGTGCTGCACCTCGGGAACGGTGCGTCGGCCTCGGCGATCGCCGGGGGCCGGCCCGTGGACACCTCGATGGGGCTGACGCCGATGGAGGGCCTGGTGATGGGCACCCGCAGCGGTGACATCGACCCCGGCATCCTGATCTATCTGTGCCGCACGGCCGATATGAGCGTCGAGGAGGTCGATACGCTGCTCAACCGTCGTTCGGGTGTGCGTGGTCTCGGCGGGGAAAACGACTTCCGCAAATTGCGCGCCCTGATCGAATCGGGCGACGAGAACGCGCAATTGGCCTACGACGTCTACATCCACCGGCTGCGCAAATATGTCGGCGGGTACCTCGCGGTGCTGGGGCGCACCGACGTGATCAGCTTTACCGCCGGGGTGGGGGAGAACGACGCCGTGGTGCGCCGCGATGCCCTGGCCGGGTTGACCGGGTTGGGCATCGAGATCGACGAGACGCTCAACACCGCACCGTCACGCGAGGCCAGGCGTATTTCCGCACCCGGCTCTGCGGTGACGGTGCTGGTGGTGCCGACCAAGGAGGAGTTGGCGATCGCGCGTGCCTGTGCCGACGCGATCTGATCAGAACGTGCTCATCGGCCGCACGCTGTTGGCCAGGTCGATGAGGGCATAGCGGTGTGACTGCGTGGGCGCGACGCGGGCCAGTGCCCGAAGTGACGCCTCCACACCGAGTTTGAGGCCGTGCTCGGTGAACGGGAATCCGAGGATGTGATTGCTGCTGGCCGAGTTGTCGGCCAGCCAGTCCATCGCGGTGCCCAGCACCAATGCCCTGATCTGCAGCACCCGGGGTTCGGAATCGGGCAGCGCCTCCACCCGGCGGGCGGCATCGCGGATGTTCTGCTCGGTGATCTCACCGCTGGAGCGCCCGGACAGCAGGGTCACCGCGCTGGTCAACCGGGCGGTGGTGAAATGCCGTGAGGTGGGCGGAACCTGGTCGAGGGTCTGGACCGCGTTGTCCCGCTCGCCGGCCACCGACTCGGCCCGCGCCAGGCCGAACCCGGCGGAGATCACGCCGTTGTCGGTGGCCCACACGGTGTTGTAGAACTTCAGCTCGTCGGCGGTACCGGCCAGTTCGGCCGTCGCCGCCAACGCCAGCTTCGGGGCCAGCTCGCCCGGCAGGGTATCGAGCACCTCGGTGAAATGCTTTGTCGCCGAGTCGTAATCGGCGGACAGCATCTCGGCCACGGCGCGGAACCACACCAGCCGCCAGCTCCAGCCGGCCCGGACCGCCAGGTCGTCGAGCTTGCGGGTGGCCTTGGCCACGTCGCCCAGATCCAGCAGGGCTCGTGCCTCCATCAGCGGCAGCTCCACGGATTCGGATACGTCCACGCCTTCGGCGTCGATTGCGCCGTGCCGCGCCGCACGCAACTGGTCCAGGGTGTGGACCGGTTGGCTCAGCACGCTGGCCACCAGCAACGGGGCTCCGACATCGGTGCGGTCGACCAGCGGAACCGGCAACGCCCGGACGATCTCCTGCGCCGTCAGTTTCTCCGAATGCACTTGCCCGTCGACGTAGACGTCGGTGTGCGCCACGAGCAGATCGATGCCGAACGTCGAACGGGACGGGCTGAACACCGTCGACAGACCGGGCCGCGGAATTCCGGTGTCGGCGGCCACCACCTCACGCAGCACACCGAGCAGCTGAGACGACATCTCCTCGGCGCTGCTGAACCGGCGACGCGGATCGGGATCGATCGCGCGGCGCAGCAGCCGTCCGAACGAATCGTAGGTGTCGAGTACCGGATCCTCCGACGGCAGCCCATCGACGTAGCGGCCGCGGCGGGTCCGCAGCTTCACGGTCAACGCGGCCAGCGTGCGGCCCACCGTGTAGATGTCGGTGGCCACCGTCGGGCCGGTCCGCACGATCTCGGGGGCCTGGAATCCCGGTGTGCCGTACAGGTATCCGTAGGAGTTGAGCCGTGACACCGCGCCCAGGTCGATCAGCTTGAGCTGTTCCTCGGTGATCATGATGTTCTCGGGCTTGAGGTCGTTGTAGGCCAAGCCGATCGAGTGCAGGTAACCGAGGGCGGGCAGGATCTCCAGCATGTAGCCGATGGCCTCGGCCACCGGCAGTTTGGTTCCCTTGGCCTGTTTGAGCGAGGTTCCGCCGACGTATTCCATCACGATGTAGCCGACCGGATTGCCGTGCTTGTCATCGTGTTCGACGAAGTTGTAGATCTTCACGATCCCGGGATGCGTCACCTCGGCGAGGAACTGCCGCTCGGCCATGGCGATCGCCTGCGCCTCGGCGTCGCCGGAATGCACCAGACCCTTGAGCACGACCGGCCGTTCGTTCACGTTGTGGTCGAAGGCCAGATACACCCAGCCCAGCCCACCGTGGGCGATGCAACCCTTGATCTCGTATTGGTCGGCGACTATCTCACCCGGGGACAGCTGCGGCAGAAACGAATACGCGCTACCGCAGTGCGGGCACCAGCCCTCGGATTGGGCGTGCCCGTTCGGCGACGACCGGCCCACCGGCCTGCCGCAGTTCCAGCAGAACCGCTTCTGTTCGGCCACCACCGGGTTGGTCATCAACGCGGTCAACGGATCCCGTTCGGGCACGCGTGGGATCTCGACCAGCCCGCCACCCAGCCGCCGGATCGGTGAGAGGGCGCGGGTCGCGATCGTGGCGTGGTTCTGCGGCTCGGTGTCGTCTCCACCGAACGGGGAGTCGTCGGAGTCATCGAACTCCGGCCGGAACACCGCCTGGGTCGCCATCGGCCGCATGGTCGACAACGAATCCATGTCGAGTTCTTCGAGGCTGGCCGGCTGCGTCCCCGGCCCCGCATCCGTATCGGGGTCGGGGCCGGTGGTGTCGTCGTACTGTTCCATCAGTCCACGTACCTCGCCACCGGGGGTGAAGGTGCCGGCCCGAGCACGGTCAACCACTTGCGGTACAACGTGTTCCAGGTGCCGTCGCGCCGGATGCGTTCGAGCGTGGCGTTGACGACGCGGACCAGTCCGTCGTTGTCCAGGCTCAACCCGATGCCGTAGGGCTCCTCGGCGAGGCTCGGACCGACGATGTGCAGGTAGGGATCCTGGGCCACCAGCCCGGCCAGGATCGAATCGTCGGTGCTGACCGCATCGGCCTGACGCTGCTGCAACGCCACCAGGCAGTCGGCCCACGTCACCACCGACACGATGATCGGCGCCGGGCTGATCTGCTGGATCCGTTTGAGTGAGGTGGTGCCGTCCACCACGCACACCCGTTTGCCCGACAGGTCCGAAGCCTGCGAGATGTTGGAATCCCGCGCGGCCAGGATGCGTTGATGCGCCATCAGATACACCGTGGAGAAGTTCACCTGCTTGCGGCGTTCACAGGTGATCGTCATGGTCTTCACCACGATGTCGACCTGATGGTTCTGCAGCGCCGTGATGCGGTCGGCCGAGGACAGGATCCGGTACTCGACCTGTGACGGGGTGCCGAAGATGTCGCGGGCCACCTCCCCGGCGATGTCCACGTCGAATCCGTTGATCTGCCCGGTGATCGGGTCGCGGAAGGAGAACAGGTTGCTGCCGATGTCCAGCCCGACCACCAGGCGTCCCCGCTTGCGGATGTCGGCCACGGCCGCCTCGGCGTCGGCCTTGTTGCTGAACGGCCGCAGACTGGCGGTGCGGTTGCACTCGTCGGTCTCCGGTGACGGCACCCGCACCGGCTGCGGGGCCAGCTCCTGCATACCGGCCGGGCTGGGCGGCGCCAGCGTCATCGTCGGCACCGTCAACGGCGGCGCGCTCTGGCCGCAGCCGGCCACCGCCACCACCGTGGCCAGGATCGCCACCAACTTGCGCACTGTCATCTGCTGTTTCTTCTTCGCGCAAGCGCTCATCAGTGCTGTTCTCTTCTTCGCGCAAGCGCTCATCAGCGGTACTCACTTAGCCGAGGCCACAACCCCAACGCCACCGCCAACGCCGCCGCCACACTGAGCAGCGCGGCGCCCACCGTCGCGCCGGACAGCACGCGGCGGGCATTGGCGATGTCGTTGCGCAACTGGCTGCGGCTCTGCTCGATGCCCTTGGACAACGCGCCGTCGAGTTTGTCGAATGCGGTCGTGGAGTCGTCCTCTCCGGTCCCCAGCGCCACCTGCGTCGCGGCCTGATAGTTGCCCACTGCGATGTAGGCGTTGATCCGGTCATCGGCCGCGCGCCATTTGGTGAGCAATTCTTCGGCGCCGTTCAGATCGCTCTTGTCGATGTCGGACTCGCGGGCCAGGTACTGCGCAAGCTGCTGCTGCATGGCCTCGATGCGTTGGTAGTAGGACTGCTTGCGCAGGTTCTCGTCGCCGCGCCGGATCAGGGCCAGCGTCTCGTCGGCCCGGGCCTGCTGGGCGGTGATGGCCAGGTTGGTCACCGTCTTGAGTGATTCGGCGGCCGTGTCCTTGGCGCTGCGGCTGTCCGACGTCGAGATCACCAAGGCGGTGGTCACCCAGATCAGCATGATCAGCACGGCCATGCCGCCGGCGACGAAACCGATGTTCACCCGTCGCCGGGTGCGTCGGGCCAGCCACCGGTTGGCGAACGCCCCGAACATCAAGGTGGCCAGGACCACCAGCATCACCGGGGCCGGGATCCGGGTCGAGGCCGTCGTCTCGGCATCCACCCGGGCCGAGGTCTCCTCGTAGAGCCGTTGCGCATCGGGCAGGATCTGCGACTGCATCATCGCCGAGGCTTCCGACAGATAAGAGGAACCGACGGGGTTGCCGGCCCGGTTGTTGGTGCGCGCGGTTTCCACCAACCCGGTGTAGACCGCCAGCCGCGCGTTGATCCGGCCGAGCAACTGCACCAGAGTTTCGTCGGTCAGCCCGCTGGACGCCCGTGTCACCGCCACCGACGCATCGGTGATGGCCTGCTCGTAGCGCTGCCGCACATCGCGGGGCTCGGCCCCGGCGATGAACGCGGTGGCCGCGGCGGCGTCGGCCACCGACAACGTGGTGTAGAGCTGCCCGGCGGCGAAGGCCAGCGGTTCGGTGTGGTCGAGGACCGTCGTCAACGCCTGCTGACGATCATTGATCGTCGTGGACGTGGCGAACGCGCTGGCGATCACGAGCGCCGACAGGACCAGACCGATGGTCAGGATGCGTCCGGGGGTGGTCCACAGAAACCACCAGCGTGGGTGGGCAGGAGTGGTCGGCGACCGGGACGCGAGCGGTTCGGTCGAGGGATGTGCCAACTCCACAGTCACCTGCGCAGGGACCTCATTTAGTTTCGGTGCTTACGGCTGCCTCAACACTATAAAAAGTTTCTAAGAGCGGCCGCTAAGGCTCGCGGAGAAATCGAGGGCAGGCGAAATCGGCCGGGTTCCTTATTCTGTACGGGTGCGTGGCGACGGTGACGGCTGGGTGTTCTCCGACAACGGCGCCCGATACTGGGGGCGTCACGGGGCGGCCGGCCTGTTGTTGCGGGCCCCGTGGCCGGGCGGATCGGCGGCCGTGCTCTTGCAGCACCGCGCGCCGTGGAGTCATCAGGGCGGGACGTGGGCGTTGCCCGGCGGAGCCCGCGACAGCCACGAGACGGCCGAGCAGGCCGCGGTCCGCGAAGCCCACGAGGAAGCCGGGGTGACGGCCGAGCAGCTCACCGTGCGCACCACGGTGGTGACCGCCGAGGTGGCCGGCATCGGTGGCACGCACTGGTCCTACACCACCGTGATCGCCGATGTGCCCGAACCGCTGGAGACCATCCCGAACCGCGAGAGCTCGGAGTTGCGCTGGGTGGCCGAGGACGAGGTGGCCGACCTGCCGTTGCATCCCGGGTTCGCCGCGAGCTGGCAGCAGCTGCGGGTGGTGACGGCCTCGCTGCCGCTGGAACTCAATCGGCCGCGCTGAGTGTCCTCTTGAGTTCTCGGGCGGCCGCCTGTGGATCCTCGGCCGCGGTGATCGCCCGGACCACCACGATCCGTCGCGCGCCGGCGGCCAGCACCTCGGGCAGCCGCTGCGCGTCGATCCCGCCGATGGCGAACCAGGGCTTGGCCGGGTTCAGCGCCGCGGTCGAGCGGACCAGGTCGAGCCCGGGTGCGGTCCGGCCCGGTTTGGTCGGGGTGGGCCAGCACGGGCCGACGCAGAAGTAGTCGACGGCCTCGTCGACGGCGGCGCGGGCCTGCGCGGCGTCGTGGGTGGAACGCCCGATCACCGGACGGTCCCCGACGATGCCGCGCGCGGCGTCCAACGGCAGATCGTCCTGACCGAGGTGCAGCACGTCGGCCCCGGCCGCCCGCGCGATGTCGGCGCGGTCGTTGACCGCCAGCAACGCGCCGTGGCGCCGGGCCGCGTCGGCCAGGACCTCAAGCGCTTCGAGCTCCTGGCGGGCCTCCAGTGGGCCGAACGTCTTCTTTCCGGCCGAGCCCTTGTCGCGCAGCTGGATCAGGTCCACCCCGCCGGCTAGCGCGGCGTCGGCGAATTCGGCCAGGTCACCACGCTCTCGGCGAGCATCGGTGCACAGGTACAGGGTGGCGCGCTGCAAACGGTCGACGGGTGATTCCACACCGCGACGGTAGCTGGTCGGTCTCCGAGTACCCTGGACTGGCAATACGGGAGTCCCTGGGACGTGGGGCTGAGAGTGGGCAGACGAACCGGCCCTGACCGTCACACCTGATCCGGGTCATGCCGGCGAAGGGAGCGGATATGGCACTCGGAGGAGCGCGAACACTTGCCGTCATCGGCGGCGGGGTGATCGGGCTGTCCATCGCCCGCCGGGCGGCGCTGGACGGCTGGACCGTGCGGCTGCACTGTAGGCGTGAGCACGGTGCCTCCTGGGTGGCCGGCGGCATGCTGGCCCCGCACAGCGAAGGCTGGCCCGGCGAAGAGCAGATCCTGCAGATCGGGCTGGAGTCACTCAAGCTGTGGCACTCCGGTTTCCTCGAAGGCCTGGCACCCGAGGTGGTCACGGCGCGTGAGTCGCTCGTGG
Organism: Mycobacterium sp. E802; assembly: GCF_001666875.1. Classification (NCBI taxonomy): domain Bacteria; kingdom Bacillati; phylum Actinomycetota; class Actinomycetes; order Mycobacteriales; family Mycobacteriaceae; genus Mycobacterium; species Mycobacterium sp. E802. The sequence continues at coordinate 37,573 of NZ_LZJD01000006.1, read as the reverse complement.
TCGCCGTGGACCGGGCCGATGTGGCTGATCTGCGTACGGTCGCCGAGTGGTTGTCCGCCCAGGGGCAGCCGGTCGAGTTGACCACCGCGGCACGCGACGTGGAACCCCTGCTGGCCCAAGGTATCCGGCACGGGTTCCGGGCCACCACCGAACTCGCCGTGGACAACCGGGCCGTGGTCGACGGGCTGGCCGTGCACTGCGAGCGGCTGGCCGTGCGGTGGGCCGGTCCCGTCGAGGACCTGGCAGGCGTGGACGCGGACGCGATCGTGATCGCCAACGGCATCGACGCCCCGACCTTGTGGCCGGGCCTGCCGGTTCGTCCGGTCAAAGGTGAGGTACTGCGGCTGCGCTGGCGCAAGGGGTGTATGCCGGTGCCGCAGCGCGTGATTCGGGCCCGGGTGCACGGACGCCCGGTGTACCTGGTGCCGCGCGCCGACGGTGTCGTCGTGGGCGCCACCCAGTACGAGCACGGCCGCGACACCGCACCGGTGGTCAGCGGCGTGCGTGATCTGCTGGAGGACGCGTGCGCGGTGATGCCCGCGCTGGGCGAGTACGAACTGGCCGAGACCGCGGCCGGGCTGCGACCCATGACGCCCGATGGGCTGCCGATCGTCGAACGGGTCGACGAGCGCACGCTGGTGGCCGTCGGACATGGCCGGAACGGATTTCTGTTGGCGCCGTGGACCGCTGAGCGGATCGCGGCGGAGCTCAAGGTGAGTGTGGGAGTGCAATGATCACCATCACGGTCAACAACGAGACCCTCGAAGTGGACGAGCAGACCACCATCGGCGGACTGCTGGAGGACCGGGGTTTCCCGGACAAGGGCATCGCCGTCGCACTGGACTGGGCGGTGCTGCCCCGGTCCGAATGGGACCGCACGTTGTGTGACGGTGCCCGCGTCGAGGTGGTCACGGCGGTGCAGGGTGGCTAGTGCTGTTGCTCTTCGCGCAAGCGGCTCATCGGCCTCAACTCTCACCATCGGCGGCCGCGAGTTCGGCTCCCGGCTGATCATGGGCACCGGTGGTGCCCCGAACCTGGCGGTCCTGGAAGAGGCCCTGGTGGCCTCGGGCACCGAGTTGACGACGGTGGCGATGCGACGCGTCGACGCCGAAACCGGTACCGGGGTACTCGATCTGCTCAACCGGCTCGGTATCGCCGCACTTCCCAACACCGCAGGATGTCGTGGTGCGGCCGAGGCCGTGCTCACCGCGCAGCTGGCACGGGAGGCGCTGGGCACCGACCTGGTCAAGCTCGAGGTGATCGCCGACGAACGCACGCTGCTGCCCGATGCGATCGAATTGGTCAAGGCCGCAGAGCAATTGGTCGACGACGGGTTCACGGTGCTGCCCTACACCAATGACGACCCGGTGTTGGCCCGGCGGTTGGAGGATGCCGGCTGTGCGGCGGTGATGCCGCTGGGTGCACCGATCGGCACCGGCCTGGGCATCTCCAATCCGCACAACATCGAGATGATCGTGGCGCAGGCCGGGGTGCCGGTGGTGCTCGACGCCGGGATCGGCACCGCCAGCGACGCCGCGCTGGCCATGGAATTGGGTTGTGACGCCGTGCTGTTGGCCACCGCCGTCACCCGCGCCTCCGATCCACCGACCATGGCCGCCGCGATGTCCGCGGCCGTCACCGCCGGGTATCTGGCCCGTCAGGCCGGCCGTATCCCGAAGCGATTCTGGGCACAGGCGTCAAGTCCGGCGCGGTAACTCGACGTGCACGGTAAACGGTATGTGGCCCTGGGCAGTTCGATGGCTGCCGGGCCCGGGATCATGCCTCGAGCCGCGGGTGCACCGTTTCCGGCCGGACGCTCGGCACGCAACTATCCCCATCTGGTGGCCCACGCACTCGGGCTCAATCTCGTCGACGTGACGTATTCGGGGGCCACCACCGCGCACGTACTGAGTGAGCGGCAGAACGGTGCCCCACCGCAGCTGCAGGCGCTGGACGGCTCCGAGGCGTTGGTCACGGTGACCATCGGCGGCAACGACGTCGGCTATGTGCCGTCGTTGATGGCCGCCGGGCTGCCGCGGGTCACCCGGTCGTTGCCGGTCTTCGGGTCGTGGGCGCGCAACCTGCTGAACCTCGACGCGCGGGAGACTGCGTTGAGCGAGGTGGCCGGCGCACTGGTGAGTGTGGGGCGTGAGATTCGCCGGCGCGCTCCCGAGGCGCGGGTGTTGTTCGTCGACTATCTGACGATCTTGCCGCCGGCCGGCATCGGGGCGAAGCCGCTGTCGGAGGCCGACGCCAGGCTGGGCCGTCATATCGCCGCCACGCTCGAACGACTCACCGGGGAGGCTGCCGCCCAGACCGGGTGCGGATGGGTTCGCGCGGCGGCGGCCAGTGCGGGGCACCATGCCTGGTCGGCCGAGCCCTGGACCACTCGGCCCGGTTTGCCCTGGCCGGGCCGGCCGGCGCCGCTGCATCCCAACGCTGCCGGTATGCGGGCGGTCGCCGATATGGTGGTGGCGTGGGAGCCATGATCGAACTGGCCGGGCTGACAAAGCTCTACGGCACCCACCGCGCCGTCGACGATCTGACCTTCACCGTCGAACCGGGCGTGGTCACCGGGTTTCTCGGGCCCAACGGTGCGGGCAAGACCACCACCATGCGGCTGATCCTCGGCCTGGACCATCCCAACGCCGGGACGGCGACCATCGACGGCAAGCACTATCGGGATTTACGCGATCCGCTGCGCTCGGTCGGCGCCCTACTCGATGCCCGGCAGGCCCATCCCAACCGCTCGGCCCGCAACCACTTGCGCTGGATCGCCGCGGCCAACCGGATTCCGTCGGCCCGTGTCGACGAGGTGCTGGAGATGGTCGGTCTGACGTCGGTGGTCGACCGCAACGCCGGCACGCTGTCGCTGGGCATGAGCCAGCGGCTCGGGATCGCCGCGGCGCTGTTGGGCGATCCGCCGGTGCTGCTGTTCGACGAACCGGTCAACGGGCTGGATCCCGAGGGCATCCACTGGGTCCGCACGCTGATGCGCAGTCTGGCCGCCGAGGGTCGCACGGTGTTCGTCTCCAGTCACCTTCTGGCCGAGATGGCCAACACCGCCGATCGGCTGGTGGTGATCGGGCAGGGCAAGCTGATCGCCTCCACGACCGTGCGTGAGTTCGTCAGCGGCACCTCGGCCGACACCGTGCGGGTACGCAGCCCACAGCTGGAGACGCTGCGTGAGGTGCTGACCGACGCCGGGTTCGAAGTCGACGCCGCCGCCGACGGTGACGCGCTGGCGGTCCACGGCGCGGCCATCGAGGTGATCGGTGATCTGGCCGCCCGCAATGCGATCGCACTGCACGAGTTGAGCCAGCGGCAGGCCTCGTTGGAGGAGGCATATCTGAAACTCACCGACGATGCCGTCGACTACCGGGCGGCACCGAAGGCGGCACCGAAGTGAGCGCGCTCGCCGCGCTCGACGCCGAGCGCATCAAATTGTCCACCACCCGCTCGCCCCTGTGGTCGGTGATCGGGGTGGCGGTACTCAGCCTCGGTCTGGCCGCGATGCAGGGCATGACCGCCGATCACTACACGGCACTGTCCCCGGGCCGGGCCGCGTTGGGTGTCGCGGTGTTCGGGGTTCCGGTGCTGATGGTGCTGTCGTCGTTGACGATGACGGGGGAGTACCGCAGCGGCCTGATCCGCACCACGCTGTTGGCGACCCCGAACCGGACGCAGGTGCTGGCCGCCAAGGCCGTGGTGTGTGCGGCGTTCTCCTCGGTGTGTGCGGTGATCATGGTGCTGGCGGCCGTGCTGGTGGCCCGGTTCGTCGCCGACCCGGTGGTCGGCACCCAACTGTCGATGGCCAACCCGGCGACCTGGCGAGTGGCCGGCGGGTTTGCGTTGTACGCCGCATTGGCCGCCGTCCTCGGCGTCGCGGTCGGGGCACTGCTGCGGTTTGCGGCCGGTGCGGTGGCGGTGCTGCTGCTGTGGCCGCTGGTGGCCGAACCGCTGCTGGGCAACCTGCCGGGAAACGGCGCCGAATTCGGACCGTGGCTGCCGTTCGCCAACATGTTCCGGTTCCTTCAGGTGGAGTGGCTGTTCCCGGCCTATGACATCCCATGGGGTGAGGTGGGCTCGCTGCTGTATTTCCTGGTGTGGGTGGTGATCGCCTTCGTCGCCGCCGCGGTGGTACTGAACAGGCGTGACGCCTGACCCGGGATCACTCCGGGTCAGACGCCACGTCACCACCGATCGCCAGCACCACCTTCGACCCGTACGGCACCTGCTGGATCAGCCGCAGCTGCGCCAGTGCCGGGTGGGCGTCCAGCAGCTTGCCGGCGTTGGCCAGCGCGCGCAGGGCCGCGGTCTCGGCGCGGGCGGCTTCCAACTTCGCCGCACCGGTGGCCTTGGCCGTCACCAGCTGCATCGCCGCGGACCGGATCTCGGCCGGGACGATCACGTCCTTGACGAACACCGCGATCACCTCGATCCCGGTGCGGGCGCCGGCGGCCCGGGCCGCCGCGGCGATCACCCCGGCGTCGATGCGGTTGCCGCGCTGCAGCACCTCATCGGCGGTCAGGCCGGCGACGATGTCACGCAGCGCAATCTGTGCGGCGAGGTACACCGCCGCCATCGGATCGGCCGCCGCCTCGACGTAGGCCACCGCATCGGTGACCTTGGTCTGTAGCGCAACGGTGATCCGCAGCGACACGGCGTCGGAGGTCAGCACCTCCTGCGGGGCCAGCGTCAGTACCTGCTCACGCATCTCGACACGCACCACCGAGGCCGCCACATCAATGCGGTGACGTCCCGGCGGCAGGACCCGACCGAGCGTGCCGTCGACGTACTCCAGCGCGCACTGGCCTGCAGAAACAGTGATTCGGTTGAACGTGAAGATTCCCATGTCGTGTCCTCCTTCCGGTATGTGTCTGCGCGGCAAAGGAATACCGCCGCCGGACACAATCGTTGGCGGGGCGTCGCATCCCCATACGAGCGGATGCGGGCCGCAAGGCCGCGGATTGCGCGATTCCGGCGACGGCATCGGGGTTGCAGAGAGGATTCGAACCTCAGGCCCTTTACCTGTGCCACGGCGCCGCCGGCAACACACAGAAACGTTGCGGTACCCCGCTCGGTCTGCTTCCCGCTCGGCGCCGGGAATCACCCTGCCATCACAGCAAACCGGCAGGCAACCGATTTAATCGCCGGGCAGTTCAGCGCACCGGCTACCGTGGGTGCAATGCGACGTACTTCGACGGGGGCGGTTCTCGGTGCACTTGTGCTGACCGCGGGACTGGCCGGCTGTGATGCAAAGACCGAACTGCAGACCGATGGGCAGCAGTCCTCCGGGTCCGCCTCCGCGGCGGCCGTGCAGTTCGCCGATCAGTTGCGTGAGCGGGTGTCGGCTGACGCGATGATGGGGCATCTGGGCAAGCTGCAAGACATTGCCAACGCCCACGACGGCAACCGCGCCCTGGGTACGGCCGGCTATGACGCCAGCGTCGACTATGTCGTCAATGCCCTGCGGGATAAGGGCTTCGACGTGGACACCCCGGAATTCGAGGTGCGGTTGCCCTTCGCCGAGGACCCGCAGGTGACCGTGGGTGGTCAACCCGTCACCGCCAAGCCGCTGGAGTTCACCATCGGCACCCCGCCCGAAGGCGTGTCCGCGCCGCTGGTGCCCGCGAAGGTGGAGGACACCCCGGGGTGTGAAGCTGCCGATTACGACGGGCTGCCGGTGGCCGGGGCGGTGGTGCTGGTCGACCGGGGTGCCTGCGCCTTCGGTGACAAGCAGGCCGCGGCGGCCGAGCGCGGCGCCGTGGCGATGATCGTCGTCAACACCAACAACGACGAGCAGATGGGTGGCACCCTGGGCCGCCGCACCGACGTCAAGATCCCAGTGGTCAGCGTGACCAAGGATGTGGGGACGCGGCTGCGCAACGCGCCCGGGACCACCACGATCAAGCTCGTCGCCGGTGTGCGGACCGAACGTACCCGCAATGTCGTGGCGCAGACCAAGACCGGGTCGACCTCCGATGTGGTGATGGTCGGAGCACATCTCGACAGCGTTCCCGAAGGCCCGGGGATCAACGACAACGGCTCCGGGGTGGCCGCCGTGCTGGAAACCGCCTTACAGCTGGGTGATTCGCCGGATGTGGCCAATGCCGTGCGGTTCGGTTTCTGGGGAGCCGAGGAAGAAGGCCTGCTCGGGTCGACGAACTACGTCGAATCGCTGGACCTCGACGCGCTCAAGGACATCGCCCTCTACCTGAATTTCGACATGCTCGGCTCGCCCAATCCGGGTTACTTCACCTATGACGGTGACCAGTCCGCACCGCCGGACGAGCGTGGTCGCCCGCGCGTGCCCGAAGGCTCGGCAGGTATCGAGCGCACCCTGGCGGCCTACCTGGAAGATGCCGGAAAGACGCCGCGGGACACCAACTTCGACGGGCGATCCGACTATGACGGGTTCACCCTGGCCGGGGTGCCCGCCGGTGGGTTGTTCTCCGGTGCCGAGGACAAGATGAACGGCGAGGAAGCCAAACTGTGGGGCGGGCAGGTGGATCAGCCGTTCGACCCGAACTACCACAAGAACACCGATACCCTCGAGCACGTGGATGCCGACGCACTGCGGATACATGGCGAGGGCGTTGCCTTCGCGGTCGGTCTGTACGCGCAGGATCAGCGGGGCCGCAACGGTATCCCGGTCCGCTCGGACCGCACGCGTCATCAGATCACCCCGCAGTGACAGCCCGTCGACTCGTCGTCGTCGTGCTCGCGGCCGCCCTGGCGGCGTGCTCGGCGCCACCTTCGGCAGCGGCGCTCGACCCGCACGAACTGGCGGGCCGGATCACCGTCGACAACATGTTCGCCCATCTGCGCAAGTTGCAGGACATCGCCGACAGTCATGGCGGTAATCGGGCAGTCGGCAATCCGGGGTACGACGCGAGCGTCGACTATGTGGCTCAGGCCCTGCGGGACAAGGGGTTTGACGTTCAGACGCCTGAGTTCGAGCGGATGGGCACGATGCGCGGCGGGCACCCGGCGCTGACGGTGTCGGGGCGCACCTATCCGGTGGACCAGGCCTCGATGCTGGTGACGACCTCGCCAGAGGGGCTCAGCGCACCGACGTTGCGGCCGGGCAAGCCGACCGGATGTGCGGCCGAGGATTACGGAACGCTGAACATCTCCGGTGCCATTGCGGTGGTCGACGACACCGGGTGTTCGGTTGTGGTGAAACAGAACACCGCGCTGGCCAAGGGCGCGGTCGGACTGCTGGTCGTCAACACCGGCGGGCAGCCCGCGCCGGGTGGACTGTTCTCCACGGGTTACTACCGCGAGCTCACGGTCCCGGTCGGCGTCATCGACGAGACCGCGGACGCGGCACTGCGTCGCACCAGTGCACCGGTGCGGCTGGTTCTCGACGGCCGGGCCGAGATGGTCAAACACCGCAATGTCACGGCGCAGACGAAGACCGGATCGGCCTCGGATGTGGTGCTGGCCGGTGCCCACCTCGACAGTGTGGGCGGCGGACCGGGTATCAACGACAACGGTTCCGGGGTGGCCGCCCTACTCGAAACCGCTTTGCAGCTGGGTAGTTCGCCCAACGTGCGCAATGCGGTGCGGTTCGCGTTCTGGGGTGCCGAGGAATTGGGCCTGGACGGGTCGACGCAGTACGTGCGCGGCCTGCCGCTGGACCAACTCGACGATCTCGCGTTGTACCTGAACTTCGACATGGTCGGCTCACCCAACGCCGGATTCTTCACCTACGACGGCGATCAGTCCGGTCAGGCCACCGATCCCAAATCGATGCCGGAGGGGTCGGCGGGCATCGAACGGACCATGGCCGGCTATCTGAACCTGAGCGGTGTGCGGCCTGCCGACATGCCGATCGGCGCCAACACCGACTATCACCCGTTCCTGCAGGCAGGCGTGCCGGTGGGCGGTGTGACCACGGGCGCGTCGCAACGCAAGACCCAGGTTCAGGCCCGGTTGTGGGGCGGCCGGGCCGGCGTGGCGTTCGACCCGAACTATCACACCGGCCGCGACACCATCGACAACGTCGATGCGCATGCCCTCGGGATCATGGGACCGGCGATCGCGTTCACCGTTGGGACCTACGCGGCGTCGATCGAGGGACCCAACGGCGTGCCGGTACGTGACAAGCGGCACCGCGGCTGAAGCTCTCTCGGGCTCACCGGGCAGAGCTATTTGCTCGATGGTCAGTTGCTGACGAAAACTCCTGTTCGTCCAAGGGGTTTCGGCGTCGTGACGATGCGCCGAGTGGTTGCGGCAGCAACCACTTCGGCTTAGGCCCTTGTCTGCACGCGCCCACGACCTAACATTGGGTCCGAAACCTCTTGCCGTCTGAGGGGTTGGGGGATATGAGATTTGCACTGGCATGTAGCGGGACTCGTGGGGATTGTGAACCGTTGGTCGCCATCGGTCTCGAATTGCAGCAACGTGGGCACGATGTCTGGATAGCGTTGCCGCCGAACCTGACTGGCTTCGCCGAGTCGGTCGGACTGGCAAGCACCTCGTACGGCCCGGATGCGTCGGAGATGTGGGACGCGGAGCTGCTGGAGAAATGCTCGCCGGAAATATGGCGTGGCCTGTTGAGGGGGCGAAGTCCGGTGAAAGTGCTGCGCCAGCTTTGGGATCCGGTACTACAGCACTGGGCGGGTATGGGTAAAACCCTGGCATCGGTGGCAGACGGCGCCGATGTGCTGTGCGCCGGCCTGGTCTTTCAGGATGTCGCCGCCAACGTCGCCGAGCACTACGACATCCCGCTCGCCGCCCTGCACTACTTCCCGGTACGCCCCAACGGTCGGCTCGTTGGGATGTTGCCCGCCGGGATGGCCTGCGCGGCCATGAAGACCTACGACTGGTTCGGGTGGCACATGCACAGGGAAGTCGAGGAAGAGCAACGCCGTGAGCTCGGTCTACCGAAGGCGACCAAACCGGCGGCGGGACGCATCGCCGACCGGAAAGCGCTGGAAATCCAGACCTACGACCAGGTGTGCTTTCCCGGCTTGGCCGCCGAATGGTCCACGTGGCGTGAACACCGGCCGTTCGTCGGGGCACTGACCATGCACCAGCCGACGGACGCCGACGAGGAGGTCGTCTCCTGGATCGCCGCAGGATCGCCGCCGATCTGCTTCGGGTTCGGGTCGATGCCGGTGCCCTCGCCGGCCGGCACCGTCGAGATGATCGGGCAGGCCTGCGCCGAGCTGGGCCAGCGCGCGTTGATCTGCTCGGGGTGGACCGACTACGGCGACGTGCCGACCAATGACCACGTCAAGGTGGTCAGAGCGGTGAACTACGAGAAGGTCTTCCCGTTGTGCCGTGCGGTGGTGCACCACGGCGGATCCGGAACCACCGCGGCTGGGCTGCGGGCCGGGGTGCCCGGATTGATCTTGTGGACCGCGGGTGACCAGCCGTTCTGGGGCCGTCAACTCGAACGGTTGAACGTCGGTGCCACTCGCAGCTTCAAATCGTCGTCGAAAGCGACGCTCGTGGCGGATCTGCGACGGATCCTGGCCCCCGAACGTGCCGCGGCGGCGCGGAGGCTGGCCGCTCAGATGACTCCGTCGGCCGTCAGCGTCAACCGCGCGGTCGATCTGCTCGAGGAGTTCGGTTACCGGAGGGCGGGATGAATCGGGTCAAGGCGGTACGGCAGGCGCTCGATGGTCGGGAAGAGTCCGTCTATCTGGAGATCGGCGTGTGTCGCGGTTCGGTGTTCCGGCAGATCTCGGCGGCAGAGAAGATCGCCGTCGACCCGGCGTTCCGGGTGTCGGCGCGCTCGCGCAGACGGGCCGAGCGCCAGGCCCGTGCCACTCACTTCTTCGACATGACCAGTGACGACTTTTTCGCGAACGAGACGGCGTTCCTCGAAAGGCGAGGCGTCGACGTCGCGCTGATCGACGGCCTGCACACCTACGGGCAGGCCGTGCGTGACGTCGAGAACACCCTGCAGTATTTGCGACCCGACGGAGTACTCATCTTGCACGACTGCAACCCGGCGACGCCCTCGATTGCCTGTCCTGCAGCGTCATACGACGAGTTCTTCAAAAAGACCCCGTTGTGGTCGGCGTTGCGCGGGTGGAGCGGCGACGTGTGGAAGGCGATCGTTCACCTCCGCAGCACCCGCTCTGACCTCCGAGTTGCCGTGCTGAACTGCGACTTCGGTCTCGGGGTGGTGCGCCGCGGCAGCCCGGAGTCGCGGTTGCACTGCTCCACCGAACAAATCAGTGCGCTGACCTACGCTGACCTGGCACTCGACCGTCAAAAGTTGCTGAATCTGCAACCGCCCGACCATTTCCACGATTTCCTCTCGGCATGACCGGATGAACCGGCCGGGGTAGACCCCCGTTGTAGTGGTATGCGAATTAACGTCGCCAGGATGGCCAGCCACAGCACGATTGCCGGTGTCCACGCCGTACTGCCGCCGCACCGGTATACCCAGGATGAAGTCACCCGAGCCCTGCTGGATCTTCCCGGCTACACCGAGGTCGAGGACATGGTACGGGCGCTGCACAAGAGCGCAAAAGTCAACAGCAGGTACCTGGTTCTGCCGGTCGAGCGATATGCCGATCTCGACGACTTCGGCGAAAGCAACAGACTGTTCATCGAACACGCCACCGAATTGGGTTGTGCCGCACTGTCGGGGGCGCTGGACGAGGCGGGCCTGCGCCCCGAGGACGTCGACCTCATCGTGACCACCACCGTCACCGGTGCCGCGGTGCCCTCGCTGGATGCGCGTATCGCCGGCCGGCTCGGTCTTCGGCCGGACGTCCGGCGCATCCCGATCTTCGGGCTGGGCTGTGTGGCCGGCGCCGCCGGCATCGCCCGACTCAACGACTACCTGCGAGGTGCCCCCGACAAGGTGGCCGTGCTGGTATCGGTGGAGCTGTGTTCGTTGACCCGCAAACACAATCCGGCCATGCCGACCCTGGTGGCCGGCGCGCTGTTCGGCGACGGCGCTGCCGCTGTCGTGGCGGTCGGCGAACAGCGGGCCCGCAAGCTCGATCCGGCTGGACCCGATGTGCTGGACTCGCGCAGCCACCTCTACCCGGACTCGTTGGACACCATGGGCTGGGACATCGGCAGCGATGGTTTCGAGATCGTGCTCAGCGCCGAGGTGCCTGGCTTCGTCGGCCGCTATCTGGGTGATGACGTCACCGGCTTCCTTGGTGCCCACGACATGTCGGTCGAGGATGTGGCCGCCTGGGTCAGCCATCCCGGCGGTCCGAAGGTGATCGAGGCGATCATCGAAACCCTCGGATTGCCTGAAGACGCGCTGGATTTGACCTGGCAGTCGCTGGCCGATGTCGGCAATCTGTCGTCGTCGTCGGTGCTGCACGTCCTGCGCGACACCATCCGTAAACGTCCCACGCCGGGCGCTCCGGGCGTGCTGATGGCGATGGGGCCGGGTTTCTGCTCCGAACTCGTCCTGCTGCGCTGGCGCTGATGAAACCCAAGAGTTTTCTGGCGTTGATCGCCGTCGTCGCCGCCGAGCGGGTGTTGGAGCTTGTGGTGTCCACCCGCAACCTGCGGTGGAGTATGGCCCAGGGCGGCAAGGAGTTCGGTGCCGGACACTATCCGGTGATGGTGGCCCTGCACACCGGGCTGCTGGCCGGCGCGGTGCTGGAGGCGCGCCGTCGGCGGCCACACCCGGTGCTGGGCAGGGGCATGGTTGTGGTCGTGCTGGGCGCCCAGGCGTTGCGCTGGTGGTGCATCACCACACTGGGCAGGCAGTGGAACACCAGGGTGGTGGTGGTGCCCGGGGCGACGCGCGTCGTCGACGGCCCGTACCGGGTGTTGCCGCATCCGAACTACGTCGCGGTGGTCACCGAGGGAGCCGCCTTGCCGTTGGCCGGCGGCGCGTGGATTACGGCGCTGGTGTTCACGATCGCCAATGCGGCGTTGCTGCGAACCCGGATTCGGGTGGAAAACGAAGCGCTGCAAGGCCTGACGTGATCGATCTGCTCGTTGCCGGAGGCGGCCCGGCCGGGCTGGCCACCGCGGTGCGTGCGGCGCGGGCCGGGCTGCAGGTCGTGGTGGTGGAACGTCGCCGTGGACCGATCGACAAAGCGTGCGGGGAGGGGCTCATGCCGCACTCGGTGCGGCAGCTGCAGCAGCTCGGGGTGGAGATCGACGGACGAAGTTGCAGGGCCTTCTTCGGCATCCGCTACCTGGACGGGCGACATACGGCCGAGGCCAGGTTCCGTGACGGTGCCGGCCGGGGAGTGCGTCGCACCGTGCTGCACGCCGCGTTGTCAGAGGCGGTGTCGGCGGCCGGGGTCGAGGTGGTACACGGTGAGGTGGGGCCGGTGACTCAGGACGGGATCTCGGTGAGCGCGGCGGGTTTTCGGGCCCGCTATCTGGCCGCTGCCGACGGTCTGCATTCACCGATCCGCCGCGCGCTGGGTCTCAGCGCCGGCGAAGGCCGACGCCGCCGGTGGGGCATCCGGCGCCACGTCCAGATCGCGCCGTGGTCCGACTGCGTCGAGGTGTACTGGGGGCGGGACGCCGAGGCGTACGTGACGCCGGTGGGTGAGAACTGCGTCGGGGTGGCGGTGTTGACCTCGGTGCGCGGCGGGTTCGACGAGCACCTGGCAGCATTTCCGGTGCTGGCCGAGCGGATTCGCGGCGTGCCGCACGGTCCGGACCGGGCGGCCGGGCCACTGCGGCAGAAGGTCCGTCACCGGAGTGCGGGCCGGGTATTGCTCGTCGGTGACGCCGCCGGGTACGTGGATGCGTTGACCGGCGAGGGGATGGGCCTGGCCTTCGGGGCCGCCGAACTCCTGGTGAACTGCGTGCGCGACGACCGGCCCGGCGACTACGACCGGCAGTGGCGCGCGATGACCCGCCGCTACCGGTTGCTGACCGCAGCCCTGTTACACGGCAGCGGCTTTGGCCCGGTACGGCACGGCATCACCCCGGTGTCGGCGGCGCTGCCGTCGGTGTTCAGCGGCGTCGTCAACGCACTGGGGCGCTAGGTCGCAGCCGGTCACCGAGGTATTCCAGTGACCGCATACCGTGGAAGACCAGCAGCGCGGCGATCGAGCCCAGCGCGATCCCGGTGAACGTCAAAGAACCCAATTGCCAGGTGAAGTCGGCGATCCCGATGATCAGCGGGATCGCCGCGGTCATCTGGTTGACGGGTTTCGAGAAGTCGACGTGATTGGTCAACCAGATCCGCACACCCAGGATGCCGACCAGACCGTAGAGCACGACCGTCGCGCCGCCCAGCACACCCGGTGGGATCGCCGAGATGGCGGCGCCGACCTTGGGACACAACGACAATGCGATCGCCACGACCGCGGCGACCCAGTATGCGGCGGTCGAGTAGACCCGCGTGGCCGCCATCACCCCGATGTTCTCGGCGTACGTGGTGGTGGCCGATCCGCCGCCGGCGCCGGCCAGCACGGTGGCCACGCCGTCGGCGGCCAGTGCCCGCCCGATGAGCGGGTCCAGGTCGGTGTCGGTCATCTGCCCCACGGACTTCACATGTCCGATGTTCTCGGCGATCAGCGCGATCACCGCGGGCAGGAACAGCGGCAGCACCGCCAGGCTGAACGTCGGCGTCTGGAACTCGGGCAGCCCGAGCCATGGTGCGGCGGCGATCTTCGACGTGTCCACCTCACCGAGGAACAGGGCCAGCAGATAGCCGATCAGGACCGCGCCGAAGATGGCCAACCGGCCGATCAACCCTTTGAAGAACGCCAGCGTGACGACCAGCAGCACCAGCGTCACCAGGCCGACCAGCGGGCCCTTCTCGAAATTGTCCTTGGCGGCCGGGGCCAGGTTGAAGCCGATCAACGCCACGATCGCGCCCGTGACGATCGGTGGCAGGGCCACATCGATCCAGTGCGTGCCGACCAGGTGGACCACCGCGCCGATCAGGATCAGCAGCAGTCCGATCATGATCAGGCCGCCCAGTGCGCTGCCGGTGCCGTGGGCGGCTGTCGCGGCGAGTACCGGGGCGATCACCGCGAAACTCGAGCCCAGATAGCTCGGTAGCCGGTTGCCGGTGATCAGCAGGAAGAGAATGGTGCCGATTCCGGAGAACAGCAGCGTCGTGGCCGGCGGGAACCCGGTGAGCACCGGGACCAGGAACGTGGCCCCGAACATGGCCACCACATGCTGGGCACCGATACCGATGGTGCTGGCCCAGTCGAGACGTTCCCCGGGGGCGACGACGAAATCCTCGTCCGTGCGGGTTTCGACGTATTTCCAACTCAGCGGAATCACGATTGAGAACTACAGACCATGTTCGGCCGCCGCGCACGCGGGATGGCCGGCATCAGCGTCGCAGCACGTTACGCACCCCGTAGATCACGGCACCGACCGCCACCACGCCCAGTCCGGTGAGCACCGAGGCCAGCGGCAGGGAGAAGGCCAGCACCAGGCAGCCGACCAGACCGACCGCCGGGATGAGGCGTCGACGGACGAGTGGCTCCAACGTACATTCCGACACGTTCGCGATCGCGTAATACAACAGCACCGTGAACGACGAAAACCCGATCGCGCCACGAAGATCCACGGTCGCGGCCAAAAGTGCCACCACGATGCCCACCGCCACCTCGGCCCGGTGGGGCACCTTGAACCGGGGATGCACGGCGGCCAGCCTGTGCGGCAGGTGGTGGTCGCGGGCCATCGCCAGTGTGGTGCGCGATACCCCGAGGATCAAGGCCAGCAGAGATCCCAGTGCTGCAATCGCGGCGCCCGCGCGCACCAGCGGCTGCCACTGCGGGGCACCGGCTGCGGCCACGGCATCGGCCAACGGGGCCGGCGCCGTGGCGAGCCCGGGCCCGCCGAGAACGGAGAGCGCGGCGACGGCCACCACCGCGTAGAGCACCAGCGCGATACCCAGCGCGATCGGAATCGCGCGCGGAATGGTGCGGGCCGGGTCGCGGACCTCTTCACCCAACGTCGCGATCCGGGCGTACCCGGCGAACGCGAAGAACAACATCCCGGCGGCCTGCAGGACGCCGCCTGCGCTGACATCGCCACCGAGGGACAATCGGGCCGGGTCGGCCGCACCGGACCCGGCGATGATCACCACCACGGCGGCCAGTACCGCCAGCACGGACGCCACGATGACGCGGGTGAGCAGTGCGGACTTCTGGATTCCGGCATAGTTCACGGCCGTCAGCGCCACCACCGCGGCCACCGCCACGGCATGCGCCCACTGCGGCCAGACATACAGCCCGACCGTCAACGCCATGGCCGCGCACGACGCGGTTTTCCCGACGATGAAACTCCAGCCGGCCGTGTACCCCCAGAACTCCCCAAGGCGTTCCCGCCCGTACACATACGTGCCGCCGGACTGCGGATAGTGGGTGGCCAGCCGGGCCGAGGACGTCGCGTTGCAGTAGGCGACGACGGCGGCCACGGAGAGGCCGATCAGCAACCCGCTGCCGGCTGCGCTTGCGGCCGGGGCCAGAGCGGCGAAAATGCCTGCGCCCACCATTGATCCAAGGCCGATCACGACGGCGTCTGTTGTTCCGAGACGACGTTGCAGCCCGCCGGGCGTGGTCACCTTCGCGATATTAGGGCGCAGATACCGGTGGATGAAAGAAGACGCCCTCGGCCCGAACCGTGACGCCGTCGAGGCCGGCAAGGTGCCCGACGACGAAGGTCTTCACACCCTCCACCCGGTCGATGTGCGCTTCGGCGCGCAGCGGGCCCAGCCGGGTACCGGCTTCGTAGCGGAGCGTGAGCGTGCCGGTCACGGCGGGCTGCCCTGGCTTGTGTGCGGCGGCGCCGAGCACGTGGTCGAGCAGAAGGGCGCAGATCCCGCCGTGGACATGCCCGGCCGGCCCCTCGTAGGCGGCGCCGAGCGTGACCTCGGCCCACACTCGCCCGTCGGGCTCATGGTGGACCTCCAGCGGGGGAGCCAGGGCGTTGCGCACGCCGATGACCGCATTTCCCCAGGTGAGGGAGCGCCCATCGGGAGTCTGCGGGATACCGAACGAGCCTGGGATCAGCGACTGGCTGAGTTCGTCGGCCGCCGCGTCGATCTTCGCCTTCGCGGCGACGATGCCGTCGCGGTCGACGCGGCTGCGGATGGTTACGTCGACAAGTCGGCGAACAGATTCGGTGAGGGACGTGTAAAGAGCTTCTGGCACATCGGTTCCGTGGTCATCGAGTCCCATCGATCTCCGTCTCGTCGTATCTCTGCCCAAGATTCACCGAGCCGGCCACCCGGCGCAACTGCGCTTCCCGGCCAGCGGTTGGTGGCAACGGACGCTGTGACCTGGATTGTTACGCTTGGGCAGTGGAAGATCCCGAGCCACCAGCCAAGCCGCAACTCGCCGCGACGAGTTGGGCGCTGCTCGGGCTGCTGTCGTACGAGACCGAGTTGTCCGGTTACGACATCCGCAAATGGATCGACTGGAGCATGCGGTTCTACTACGGCAGCCCGGCTTACAGCCAGATCTACTCCGAGCTGAAGAAGCTGGAAAAGCTGGGTTATCTGACCTCGCGAGTCGATGGCACCGGCACCCGGAACCGTCGCCTCTACAAGATCACCGAAAGCGGCCTTGCCGCTGTCACTCGGTGGGCTCGCGAGTCCCCGGCCGAACCCCCGTCGCTGAAACATCCCGCGGTACTGCGGGTGACATTGGGGCACCTCAGCAACCCGGAGTTGCTCAAGAAGATGCTTCATGAGCACCTTGCCTATGTCGAGGGCATGCAGCGCGATGCCGCCAAGGAAGCGAAGTGGGCCGGCGCCGATCCGTCCTGGGCGTACGCCAAGGTTGCGTTGGATTGGGCGGCTCGCTACTACGCCTCGGAGCGCGAACTCACGGTGCAGCTGATCAAGGATCTCGACGAGGCGGAGGCCAACTTTCCGAAAGTCGGTGAGGGCGGCAAGGTTCCGTGGCCGGATGCGTCGTATTGGTACGAGATCGAGCGGAAATACGACGCCGAGGACATGGCCGAGGACATGGAAGGCACGGACTGACCGTCCGCCCGTCGGGGCTACCTCGCGGCCGCGTCGAGTGCGGCGATGTAGCCGTAGACCAGTCCCTGGGCGATCGTCGCACCCGCACCCGGATAGGTGTTGCCGAAGGCGTTGGCGGCGGTATTGCCGATCGCATACAGCCCGCCGATGGCGGTGCCGTCCTCGCGCAGCACCCGGGCTTTGTCGTCAGCACGCAGACCGCCGCAGGTCCCCAGATCGCTGAGCACCATCTTGACCGCGTAGAACGGCCCCTTGACCAAGGGCCGCAGGTTCGGGTTGGGCGTGATCGTCGGATCACCGTAGTAGCGGTCGTAAGCGCTGCGGCCCCGCTCGTAGTCGGGATCCTGTCCGGCATGGGCGTTTTCGTTGAAGCGGGCCACTGTCGCGGCGAACTCGTCGGCAGGTATCCCCATCTTGTCCGCCAACTCGGTGAAATCGTTGGCACACACTGCGATTCCGGCGTCGTACCACGACTGCGGGATCGGCATGCGCGGGAAGAGTTCGGCGGCGAAGAGGTAGCTGTTGCGGTACTGCTGATCGAAGACGATCCACATGCTCTTCACCGGGGTGCCGGCTTTCTCCAGATCCAGCACGCGCTGACCGAAGCTCATGTAGTCGGCAGATTCGTTGGCGAACCGGTGACCCAACTGGTCGACGATGAACGATCCGGGCAATGACCGCTCGGCCAGCATTACCGCCGGGGCGGCGTCCGGTAGCGGCGCGACCGCGGGGAACCACCAGGATTGATCCATCAGGGCGATATCGGCACCGATGTCCTGGCCGATGCGGATGGCGTCGCCGGTGTTGGATTCCGCGCCGAGGCTGAGATTGCTTCCGAGAGAATCGGATTGGAACTTCCAGCGCATGTCCATGTGGTGGTCGAAGCCCCCCGCCGCGAGGACGACACTGCGCCGGGCGGTGACCGTGACCCGGTCGCCGTCGTGCTCGACGACGGCCCCGGTGACTCGATCACCGTCGGTGACCAGTTCTGTCAGTGACGTGCCAAGCCAGATCGGGATTCCCGCGCGGATCGCCCCGGCGAACAATCCGGCGGCCAAGGCCTGCCCGCCGGCGGCGTAACGCCGTCCCAACGCCAGGCCGCCGACGCCCTGGGCCAGACGCTTGACGACGGTGGGCAGGCCCTTGCGGGGGACCCGGCTCATCAAGTTCAGCCAGCGATAGTCGGCGCCGGTGGTCGGCATCGGGACATTGGCTTCCATCACACCGGGCCGCAGGTCGGGCAGGTATTCACCGAGGATCGCGGTGTCCAGCGGGCGGCATTCGCAGGTGCGCCCCGCCGCCGATCCACCGGGCTCCTCCGGGTGGTAGTCGGAGTACTCCTTGGCCCAGAACAGCTTCATCGGCGTGGTGCGGCGCAGCATCTCGACCGTCGCGCGCAGATTGTCGAGGTAGGCGACGGACCGTTCCCGCGGGGCGGAATCGCCGACGACGGCCTCCAGGTACGTCTGGGCTCGCGGGGCCGGGTCGCTGCCACCGCAGTCCTCGATCACCGGGCTGGCCGGCAACCAGAGAGCGCCGCCGGATCGGGCGGTCGAACCGCCCACGTACGGCGACTTCTCGACGACGAGGACGGACAATCCCTGCTCGTGCGCGGCCAGGGCGGCGGCGAGACCGGTGCCCGACCCGATGACGAGCAGGTCGACTTCGGTCGCGGCGATGGGCAGGCCGGCAGGGATGGTCTGGTGGCTGGTGGCGGTCACGAGGCGACGGTAGAGCGGGGACCGGCCATCGGTGAATCCATTGTCCTGATGAGTGGACAACTGACCTTTCTGGATACCGCCGGCCGCAGTTCAATGTGGGCCATGACAACGCACGCAGACGGTGACGAGATTCGGTTGATCGAGGCCGGTTCGGTTCCCACCCGGTTTGCCCGTGGTTGGCATTGCCTGGGCCTGATCCGTGACTTCGCCGACGGAGAACCACATCAGGTCAATGCTTTCGGGCAGAAGCTGGTGGTGTTCCGGGGTGAGGACGGCGCGATCAACGTGCTCGACGGCTATTGCCGGCACATGGGCGGTGACCTGTCGCAGGGGACCGTGAAGGGCAACGAGATCGCCTGCCCGTTCCACGACTGGCGCTGGGGCGGGGACGGCCGCTGCAAGATGGTGCCCTACAGCAAGCGCACCCCGCGCCTGGCCCGCACCGCGGCGTGGCCGACACTGCAGCAGGACGGCATGCTGTTCGTCTGGAACGACCCGGAGCGCAAGGCGCCGCCGGCAGACGTCACCATTCCGCGCATCGAAGGTGCCACCAGTGACAATTGGACCGACTGGCATTGGTACACCACGGTGGTCAACACCAACTGCCGCGAGATCATCGACAACGTCGTCGACATGGCGCACTTCTTCTACATCCACGGTTCGTTGCCCACGCATTTCAAGAACATCTTCGAAGGCCACGTCGCAACCCAGTACATGAAGAGCGCCGGCCGGCCGGACATCGGCGATCCCGAAGGATCAAAGCTGCTCGGTACGTCGTCGTTGGCCTCCTACCATGGGCCGTCGTTCATGATCGACGATCTGACCTACCACTACCAGGAGTTCGACCAGCGAACGGTGCTGATCAACTGTCACTATCCGATCGACGCCAATTCCTTTGTGCTGCAGTACGGCATCGTGGTGGAAAAGAACGCGGCCATGCCGGAGGAACTGGCCATGCAGACGGCGATCGCGCTCGGCGACTTCGTCAAGATGGGATTCGAGCAGGACGTCGAGATCTGGCGTAACAAGACCCGGATCGACAACCCGCTGCTGGTCGAAGAGGACGGCCCGGTGTATCAGCTTCGACGGTGGTACGAGCAGTTTTACGTCGACCTGGCTGACGTGACACCGGACATGGTGGACCGCTTCGAATTCGAGCTCGACACCACCCGGCCGTATGAGGCGTGGATGAAGGAAGTCGAAGCCAACCTGGCCGCCCGTGCCTCCGCCGGACCGGTGGGATGACGATGGCGATCCGCCCCGACAATCGGCTCGCCGACGCACCGATGGTGCCGGTCGAGTGCCGGCGGTGCGGGGCGGGCGTGCAGGTGCGAAAGAGCAGCTGGAACCAGACCAGCGTGCAATGGACCGCTGCCGCGCTCGGACGATGTGAGGAGCGTTGCACCGCAACTCAATTAATCAGCCCGGGCAGCCAGGGCCTGTTCCTGGCCTGCTCGGCGCTTGGTAACTCCATCGTCGACGCAGTACGCGCCGGGGCGCTACCGGTGGTCGACGAGTCGCGCTGACAGCCTCACCCCGTCAGCAGACGGACCGTCCGGGCCAGCCGGTGTGACAGTTCGTCGGAACCGATGCGCTGCTGAGTGAATGCTGCGATGTTGGTCATCCAGACGTCGGAGAGCACTTCGGCGGCGCCGATTTCTCGCGGCGTCGAAGTGCCGCCTCCGACAGCCTCGACGAAGATTCGCACCGTCTGCCGGCGGACCAGGTCAGCTTGGGTAGCGGCAGTGCCGTCGGCGTAGAGATACGGACGAATCAGGGCCTCGGCAAACCGTGGTGACGAGCACAGCCTGTCGGTGAGGCTCAGCGCGACCCGGAGCAGACGCTGCAGCGGATCCGGCTCGGCGGTGCCACGAGGAAACTCGGTTTCGAAGTCCCACAGCCATTCGTAGAAACATGCCAGCAGCAGGTCGTCCTTGGACGGAAAGTATTGGTACACCGTGCTGGCCGCCACCCCTGCCGCGGTGGCGACCGAACGGATCTGGCAGGCGTCGTAGCCCTGCGTGGCCAGTCGCATCGCCGCCTGGATGATCCGATCGCGCCGGGCCAGCCGACGGGAACTGAGGGGCGTCGCTGCGATGGTCAACGCGGGGGTGCTCATGGTGACAACATGCCTAACTGCCGAAGATTTCCAGCGGCCCCACATACGCGCGGTTGGCTTTGATCCGCTCGGTGATCCGCCACCGGCCGTCACCATCCCGGTGCCAGGTGTCGTGGTAGTCACCCAGCGTGTAGAAACGCGTCGACGGGTCGCCGGCCGAATTCAGGTGCACGTCACGGATGTAGGCCCGGCTGGTCGCGGTGTCGTCGACGACGTCGATGACGATGTTGCCCAGCAGATGCTGAGTCGGGCCACAACTGTCGAGGTACCCGCGAATCATGTCGATGATCGCGGGACTTCCCGTCAAACGTCCGGTCCCGAAATCACCCTCGGCCTCGTTGGCGAGGATCTCGGCCATCGTGGCCCAGTCCCGATCGTCCATGGCGCGGGCAAAGAGAGTCAGCGCTCGCTCGATGTCGCGCTCATCGCGCAGCGCCCTCAAGGCAACGAAATCCACCTGTTCACCACTCACGCGTGCGCGCCGCCGTCCACGCGAATCTCGGTGCCGGTGACGAATGCGCCGTCGTCGGAGGCGACCATCGCGATGACCGATGCGACCGCGCTCGGGTCGCCGAGGATTTCGCTTTCGGCGCCGTGCAGCAACGGGGTCTGCTTCATCCAGAGTCCGAGGTCATATCCTTCGGGCATCTTGTCCAGGGTGCTGTTGGCCAGGGCAGTCGATACCCCACCGGGCTGGATGTTCACTGCCCGCAGACCCTGCTTCGAATACTCCAGCGCCAGAGAGTGGGTGAAACTGAGGATGCCGCCCTTGCTCGCCGCGTACGCCGCCATGTAGGGGTGGGCGAACGTCGCGGCGGTGGAGGTGAAGTTCACCACGACACCTCGCCCAGAGGCCAGTAATGCCGGGAGTGCTTCGCGGGTCATCAGGAAGGTACCGGTCAGGTTGACCGCCAGGGTGCGGTTCCACTCTTCGAGGGTGGTCTGGTGGGTGTGCGAACACGTCTGCATGGCTGCCGCATTCACCAACACCTCCAGTCCGCCCAACTCGGTCACGGCCGCATCCACCGCGGCGATCACGTCATCTTCGCGTGAAATGTCGAGGATTGCCGTGGTGAGTCTTTTGCCGCTGCCTGCAGTTTCGGCGGCCGCCGTGGTGGCCGCCAGGCCGTCAGCAGAAATGTCATAGGCCACCACCGTGGCGCCTTCGTCTAGCAGACGGGCCACCGTGGCCGCACCGATACCGGAGCCGGCTCCGGTGACGATGGCGCGCCGGTCTGAGAATCTGTTCATCAGATCGCGTGGCTCAGGCGAGCTGGAAGGCCGAGATCGGCGCTTCCTCCGGGTAGCTGCTGGGGCCGCCGAGGTCGTAGGCGGCGTTGAGGGCACCGATGAACTCCGAATCGTGCAGCGGCTCGCCAGGTACGTCCAGCTTCATGCCTTTGCCCTTGAGATCGTCGACCATCATGCCGATGGCCCGTTCGATCGTGATGTCGTCGGATCCGTCCATGTTCTTCTTGAGCTCGTCGTAGTCCGAGAACACCTCGGCCGACCAGTGCACCAGGAAGCGCAGTTCGTCGGTGTGGTGGCGGGCGATGACGTCCTCGCCGTTCTTCAACAGCCACTGGTTGCGGTCCGCCGGGTCCCCGGTGAACACGGTATCGAACGCCAGGCCGGCCGGAACCTGTTGCTCCACTGGGCCGTTCGCCTCGCCGCGGTGCACCATCATCTCGTTCTGTACGACGACGCCACGGTTATTGATCGGGGGCAGCACCCGGGCGGGCGGCTTGAGCGGGCCGTCGGGCCAGTAGGTGAAGCCGGAGCCTTCGTCCAGCGAGAACCAGGTGATCACCTGGGCCATCTTGATCAGGTAGTCGGTGAACAGCCCGGACTTGCCCATCACACTGCACAGCCAGGTGGGGGCGTTCTCGTGGCGTACGCCGCGGAAGCTGGGGGAGTCCAGGTGGCCGGGGTCGCGGTTGGCGCACGGACCGTTGATGTTGAACAGCATCATCTCCGGCTTGGCGTACTCGGCGTTCCAGTAGTTCTTGGCCTGCTCGAGGAATCCGGCGTTGTAGAAGCAGTCGTGCAGTTCGGGGTAAAGCACAGTGCCGTAGTTGGCCAGGTAGCCGCGGAACGTGGGGGTGAGGAACAGGTCCAGCGAGGGCGTGAAGCCCTCGGGGAAGGCGCCACTCATGGTGGCCATCAACTCGTCGGCCGA
Organism: Mycobacterium sp. E802; assembly: GCF_001666875.1. Lineage (NCBI taxonomy): Bacteria > Bacillati > Actinomycetota > Actinomycetes > Mycobacteriales > Mycobacteriaceae > Mycobacterium > Mycobacterium sp. E802. The sequence goes on along the minus strand of NZ_LZJD01000006.1, from coordinate 14,633 downwards.
GGCGAAGTGCTGGGCGATGATGAGCTTCCAGGGGCCCTGGGTGTGGACGACGTCGAGGAGCCGCTGCTTCTGGTCGTCGGTGTAGACGTCGGTGATCTCGCGCGGCGGGGCCGCGGGCCGCAGGACGTCGGACAGTTCCAGTCGTCGTTCGTCGGTCAGCATTCTTGTCTCCTAAAGGCTTTCAGCGGTCTCGCTGGTCCGAGTCTGGAGGCAGCGCGAATTCTCGGACGCGGAGGTGACCGCTGATCGGGAGATCAATTCGGGGCGCCACCGGGTATGAAGCGATTCTTTGCTCAGCTGCGCACAGGCGCCGTTGCGCGGCAGACCAATGTCACCAGCGAGTCGATCTCCTGGTGTGTCAGCGCGCGCCCTTCGAAAAGCGAGACGGACACGGCCGGCGCCAACATCGTCTGGAGCACGACGGCGGGGTCCGCGTCAGGACTCACTTCGCCACGGCCGATGGCGCGTTCGATCATTGCGAACCACTGTGGGAGGTCGTTTCGGTACCAACCCATCATCGCGTCGTTCAATGACGGGTATCGATCCGAGATCATCGTGGCCATGATCCCGCGCTCGACGGGATCGGCTGCAAGCGAAGCGAGCTCGGTGATCAGGGAGCGGGCGTCACTCTCCCACGCTCCGGTGTCCGGAGCATCGGTGCGCTGACGGGCGTGGAACGCAAGGGCGTCGTTGAGCAGTTCGATCGAGGTGGGCCACCAGCGATAGATGGTGCCGCGGTTGATGCCCGACCGGTCGGCAACCTCGGCGATCGGGAGTTCGACCTTGCCCTCGGTCAACAGCTCCAGACACGCACGCAGCACCGATTCGCGGACTCGCTCGCTGCGTCCGCCGGGCCGGACGCGTGGCCTGGCTGCTGAATCCGGGACGCCCATGCCACCGGTGTACTACGGCTCGTCGGTCGCGAATCACCGTCTCCCACTGAGCGGTCCAACTGGAAAGTGTTAACGCGACATTCTGTTCAAATAACGCCGACGGCCACTAGAACTCCTCGGAAAGAGACGTACTCCCAAATGCAGATCAGCATGGGTCTTCCGACCCTCTTCCCCCACGGGCGCGAGATGGAGCTTGCGTGGTATCGCAAGATCGACGAAGGGCCGTGGGACGGCCTTGTCACGTACGAACGGGTGCTCTATCCCGACAGCTGGTCGGTCGTCCCACAGCTCGCCGCCGCGGCAGCGATGACCGAGCGCGTGCGGCTCTGGACCGACGTCGTTGCGCTCCCGATGCGGCAGCCGGTCCAGTTCGCGAAGGATTTTGCGACCGTTGATGTCCTGTCCGGCGGACGTCTGACCCTCGGGGTCGGGATCGGCGCGTGGGATGAGGACTATCTCGCGGTCGGCAGTGCGCTCGACCGGAAGCGCCAACGTATGGACGAGGCCGTAGCGGCGATGCGCAGGGTGTGGGCACAGGAGCCTCCCGTCGAAGGACACCATCCCGTAGGGCCCGCGCCGGTCCAGGAAGGCGGCATCCCGCTTGTCGCCGGCGTGATCGGCCCCAAGGCGCTGGCTCGGGCCGCGCAGTGGGCGGTCGGGGTGAGCGACCCGGCGCATTCCCTCCACTTTGATGCCGAGGCGCTGGCGGCGCAGCGGGAACGCGTCATCCAGGCTTGGCGGGCGGCGGGAAGGACCGACCGGCCGCACTTCTCCGCACCGGTCTGGTTCGCGCTCGGTCCGGACCCGGAGAATCAGCTCGGGGAGCATGTACAGGATTTCTGGGTCCAGGATATCGACCTCACCGGAGTTGAGTCCTCTTATCTGACGGCGCCGACCGCAGGGACGTTGAATTGCGGAGCCGCGGGGCTCCTCGCCGCCGTAAACGGCGCACGTGAAGCGGGTCTCGATGAGCTCAGGCTCGTTCCGACGACCGCCGATCCCGACGAAATCGACCGGGCGCGAGAGGTGCTCGGTATCTGATCCACGTCAGAATGCCAAGGGGTGCGCGAACTTCGCCCGCAGCAGGGCGCCGATCTCCGCGATCGCCAGGCGTCCGCGGGCCGTGGCATCCGAGCGCATCAAAAAGCCGTGGTACATCCCGGGATAGCGCGTCACGGTGGTCTGGACACCGGCGTCACGCAACCGGCCGGCATAACGTTCACCCCAGTCCCGGATCGGGTCGCACTCTCCGGTGACGACGATGGCCGGCGGCAAGCCGCTCAGGTCGGTGGCGTAAGCCGGGACCTGATAGGGGTCTCGCGGTGCTCCACCGCGGTCGACCAACTCGTGCATGTAGACGATGTCTTCGTGGCGCAGCAACGGGGCGTCGGGCATGGCGGTGATGGACGCCGCCCCCATGTCGCGATCCAGGCCGGGATACAGCAGCACCTGCGCGCAGATGCGCGGGCCGGCGTGATCGCGCGCCGCCAAAGCTACTGCGGCGGCGAGTGATCCGCCGGCACTGTCGCCGACGACCGCCAGCCGGCCGGCATCGAGGTTCAGCTGATCAGCCTGGTCGGCAATCCATTCGGTGGCGGCATAGGCGTCGTCGAATTGCGCCGGTGGCGGTGATTCCGGTGCAAGCCGGTATTCGACGGCGGCCACCGCGGCGCCGCTGGCGCGGGCGAGTTCCCGGGCCAGCGGCTCGAACGAACGATTGGAACCCATCACCAGCCCACCGCCGTGGAAGTACACCAGCACCGGCAAGCCGGCGTCGGCGGTGGGGCGGTATAACCGGACCGGGATCGGACCAGCCGGGCCGGCGGCGTCGAGGTCGTCGATGGCGGCCATGGCCGGCATGTCCGGAAGCGGCGCGGATTCCAGGCCGCCGCGTACGGCGGTCAGGCCGCGGGCGCGCATGGGAGCGATGTCCCCGAACGAGGCGACTCGGGCGGCGGCATCGGGATCCAGTGGTGGATAGCTCATATCAGTTCTGTGCCGGGTCGAAACGGCGCTCGCTCCGCAACCGGGGGGCCTCTTGGCTGGTCAACACGCGGGCCCGCTCGGTCATCGCGGACCCGACATAGTCAGGTTGGGTCAGCAGATAGAACCGGCCGTCAGCGGCCTGCTCGAACACCACCTCGGCGGCGGCCAGCGGATCCATCGCCTCGGCCTTGATGTCGAGCATCGCGGCGCGTTGTCCTTCGGCCGCACCGGCGTCCCCGGAGTCCACACCGCCGGCCGATTCGAAGATGTTGGACACCACCGCACCCGGTAGTACCGCCTGGACGTGTACGTGGTGGTCATGACCGGCGGATTGCACTTCCAGATGAAGGCATTCGGTCAGGGCGAGCACGGCATGCTTGCTCATGATGTAGGGCGCCTGCAGCGGGACTACGGCCACCCCGCCGATCGAGGACAGATTCCATACCCAGGCCGGGGCATCGGTGGCCAACATCTTCGGCAGAAACGCCTTGACGCCGTGGAACACTCCGCTGATGTTGATGTCGACGACACGCTGCCAATTGGCGACCGGGGTGTCCCACAGATAGCCGAACTGCTCGATGCCGGCGTTGTTCACCAACAAGCGGACCGGCCCGAAATCACGGTAGACGTCGTCGGCCAGCGTGTGCACCGCGTCGGCGTCACGCACGTCGCACACCACATCGGTGGCCGACCCTCCGGCGGCACGGATTTCGTCACGCAGGGCGGCGATGGCGTCGGCATTGATGTCGACCAGCACCACCGTCATGCCCAGCCGGGCGGCATGCCGCGCGAGGCCGGCGCCGATCCCGGCACCGGCACCCGTGATGACGGCGATCCCGCCGCCGAAGGCCTCTGCAGCGTTCACGCGGACGCGGAGCCGGCCGCGGCCTTGGCTGTGTGCTCGGCGAGCGGGATCGAGTCCTCGGCGTCGAGGATGACGTTCAGCGAGGTGAAGACGAGACCGTCGGCTGCGCGCCGGATTCCGGCGTCGACGACACCGCTGGAGACCGCGAACGGAACGTTGTTGGTGATCTGGTTGACGAACAGGTAGAAGCGGACGTTGGTGACCTCACCGTCGACCCCGGTGCGGAACACGTTGGTGGCGTGATGCCGGCACGGGTACGGATTCTCGTTGCGGTGCTCGATCAGCCAGGCGAAGGTCTCGGCTTTTCCGTGCAATTCGGCGGCCAGCAGGTGCTCGAATGGGCAGGCCCCGGAATCCGAGCGGCTCAGGTACTCCATCTCGTCGGCGAGGCGGGCGCCCACCTGCTCGAAGTGGCCCTGGTCGTAGTGGAACCAGAAACCGGAGATGAACTCCTGGACGTCAGACAGGGTGATCTCGTTGCTCATGCCGGCAGTCAACCGGGGTTGTGGTGCCGGTAACAGCACCGATGACCGGTCAGCGGAACACCGCTATCCGCCGGTGATCAACGCCCAGAGTTGTTGCCCACCCACCGCCGCGGCCGCCGCAGCCACCTGGTTGTCCCAGAAGCGCACCGAGCCGAATTCCGAGCGCCAGGCCAGCGCGGCGCGGGTGTATTCGTGCAGCCGATGCTCGCGGGTGGTGCCGATGGCGCCGTGCACCTGGTGTACGTTGCGGGTGACGACAGAGGCGGCATGCCCGGCACACGACCGCGCGGTCGCGATCTGGAAGTCCAGATGTGCCGATTGCCAGTCGGTTTCGACGGCCGTGTGCAGCGCTGCCTCGGTTGCGGCCCGGGCCAGTGCCGCCTCGGCCGCGGCATCCGAGATCAGGTTCTGGATCGCCTGGAATTTGCTCAGGGGACGGCCGAACTGCACCCGTGAGGCGACATGCTCGATGGACAGTGCGACGGCCCGGTCCAGCGCCGCGCACGTCTGGATCGCCCGGATCAGCGCGGACTTTCGTCTGAGCTGGCTCACCAGCTCCCTAGACACCGGTTCACCGGTGATTCCGGTGTCGTCAAGGCGGATGGTGTCACGCGGCTCGCCGATCAGGTTGGTGCCGTGCGTGAGTGACAGGTCTGCGGTGTCGAACTCGGTGAGTTGGTATTCGTCCTCGGTCGGCCAGAGCACGACGATGCGGTCGACGTCGCCGGCCCAGGGCGCCGGGGCAGCGGGTTCGCCACTGCGCGGCGCCACATACACCGTTCGCACGGCGTCATCGACGGGACTGCCCAGGGTCTCCAGCAGCCAGCAGGCCAGCAGGTCATGTTCGGCGAGCGGAATCCGGAGCCCGTGGCGCACTGCGGTACTCAGCAACTCGGCAGCCTCAAGCCAACCCGCACCGCTGCCGCCGGATGCCTCGGCACCGGTCAGCCGGACCAGCCCGAGGGAATCGAGGCGCTGCCACAACGTGCGGTCATACCGGAGGCGCTCATCCGGGTGGCCCGGGTCTGCGGTCTTGCGGTACTCGGCAAAGACGCCGTCCATCATGGCCGCGAGATCGGCGTCCACCGTCGAGCGCGGGCGTCCAGCGAGTTCGGTGGTGTTCATCGCAATCCCAATCCCCGCGCGATGACACCGCGCAGTACTTCGTTGGTTCCGCCGCGCAAGGTGAAGCCGGGGCGCTGGTCCACGGCGGTGGCCACCAACTGAGCCCACTGGGCGTTCGGTGGATTGTCGTCGCCGGTCTGCCGGTCGGCGAAGTCGGCGATGTCACCTTCGACCGTGGTGCCAAGGACCTTGACGACGGCTGCCGCGACATCGGGATTCTCACCCCGTTCCAGGGCCTCGGCGACTGCGGTCGACATGTGATGCAGGCCCGCAACCCGGGCGATCAGCTGGCCCAACTCGGCATCGGGCGCGCTGTCTTGACCGGCGACGTGGGCCAGGAGCGGGAAGGTTGACAGGAACCGCTCCGGGCCGCTGCGTTCGAAGCTCAACTCGGAGGTCACCTGCGTCCAACCCCGGCCGATCTCGCCGAAGACCATGGCGTCGGGGATGAACACCTCGTCGAGCACGACCTCGTTGAAATGGTGCCCGCCGTTCATCGAGATGATGGGCCGGACATCGACACCGGGTGCGCGTAGGTCGACGATGAACTGGCTCAACCCGGCGTGCCGGTGTGCCGGATCGACCGGCTCGGTACGGGCCAGCACGATGAACGCGTGTGCGCGATGTGCTCCGGACGTCCATACCTTGGTGCCGGTGATCAACCAGCCGCCCTCGACAGGTACCGCACGGGTGCGGACACTGGCCAGGTCCGATCCGGAATCCGGTTCGCTCATCCCGATGCCGAAGAAACACTCACCCCGCACGATCCGGGGTAGAAACTCTGACTTCTGTTCTTCTGTCCCATATTTCAGGAGCGAGGGCACGATCTGGCGGTCGGCGATCCAATGCGCCGCCACGGGGGCACCCGCGGCCAGCAGTTCCTCGGTGACGACGAACCGCTCCTGAAACGAGCGGCCATGGCCGCCGTATTGCACCGGGACTGTCATCCCCAGCCAGCCTTGGTGCGCCAGGGCCGCAGTGAAATTCTCGTCCCATCCGCACAGCCAGGCATCGACCGACGGGGTGAAGGCTCCGGCGGCCAACTGATCGGCCACAAAGTCGCGGACCTCGGCGCGCAACTGGTCCAAGTATGCGGTCACGACGTCCGCCACTTCGCGATGCGCCGCTCGTGCTCGGCGTCGTGGTGGGCCAGCGGTTGCATGGCCGCCGCCATGGACAGAGTGGATTCCAGGGAGCCGGTCGTCGATTCCTGCAACAGGCGCTTGGCCATTCGTAGCGCGTGCGGAGGGTTGACCGCGATCCGGTCTGCCAGTACGCGGGCTTCAGTCAGCAGGTCGTCGTGGGGGACCACTCGGCTGACCAGTCCCCATTCCAATGCGGTTGCCGCATCGATGCGTTCGCCGGTGAACGTCAGCTCGGCGGCGCGGGCGTAGCCGATGGCCCGAGGCAGGAACCACGTGCCACCATCGCCGGGGATGAGCCCGAGTTGGACGAAGCTCTCGGCGAAGGACGCCCGCTCGGAGGCGATCCTGATGTCGCACATCATCGCGAGATCGCATCCGGCGCCGATCGCGGCACCGTTGACCGCGGCGATGAGCGGCACCTCGAGCCGGCCCAGCGCCCGGGGGATCCGTTGGATGCCATCGATATAGGCGCGGCGCTGGTCGATGGCGTCCAGGCCGAACATGCCCTGACGGTCGGCCATCTCCTTGACGTTGCCGCCGGCCGAGAAGATCTTGCCGGTACCGGTGAGGATCACCGCGCCCACGGTGTTGTCCGCGTTGACCGCGTCCACATTGGCCTCGAAGGCGGTGATGACGTCTTTACCCGTGATGGCGTTGCCGACCTCGGGCCGGTTGATCGTCCAGACTTGCACCGGCCCTTCGGTGTGGACGTCCAGCGGTGAGGTCACGCCTGCTCCTTGAGCTGAAGGGATTTCGTCTGTAGGTACTCCTCGAAGCCGAACCGGCCGAGTTCGCGGCCGATCCCGGACTTCTTGTACCCGCCGAACGGCGCGGCCGGGTTGTACGCGCCGCCGTTGATGTCGAGTTGGCCGGTCTGGACCTGCCGCGCGAAGGCGATGGCCTCGTCGTCGGTGGCGGCCCACACCGCGCCGGACAGTCCATACGGGGTGCCGTTGGCGATGCGCAGGGCATCATCGGAATCGGCGTAGGGGATCACAGCGAGCACCGGCCCGAACACCTCTTCCTGGCCGAGCTCGGAGTCGGGATCGACGTCGGCGAAAACCGTCGGCGCCACGAAATAACCGACGTCGCGGATCGGCTCGGCGCCACCGGTCAGCAGGCGGGCGCCGTCGCGCTGGGCCCGCTCGATGAAGCCACGCACGGTGTCGAACTGCGACCGTGACGCCGACGGGCCGATGCGGGTGGCCGGGTCGCGCGGATCGCCGACGGTGTAACGGGACACAGCGGATTCGATAAGTTCCAGCGCTTCGCCGTACCGGTTCTGCGGCACCAGCATCCGGGTCCAGGCCATGCAGGTCTGACCACCGTTGAGGAAGGCGTTGCCCACACCGACCTTGACGGCGGTAGCCAGATCGGCGCCGTCGAGGATCACGTTGGCCGACTTGCCGCCGAGTTCGAGGGCCACCTTCTTGATCGACTGGCCGGCCAACTCTCCCACCCGGGCACCTACACCGGTGGATCCGGTGAACGAGACGAAGTCCACGTCCGGGTGGGACGCCAAGCGCTCACCGATCACCCGACCGGGGCCCGACACCAGGTTGATCACGCCGGGGGGCAGGCCGGCGTCCGCGCAGGCTTCGACGAAGGCGAACACCGAAAGAGGAGCGTCGTTACTGGGTTTGAGCACGACGGGACACCCCGCGGCGATGGCCGGCAGCACCTTGGCCACCACCTGGTAGAGCGGGTAGTTCCACGGCGTGATGGCGCCGACGACACCGTAAGGCTCCCTCAGCACCAGCGAATTACCAATGCGCTCTTCGAATTCGAAGGTCTCCAGGACATCGGCGAAACCCTTGGCCACCGCCAGTGGCACCTGGGTCTGCACTGTCTGCGCGATGCGCACCGGGGCACCCATCTCGGCGGTGATCAGATCGGCGATGTCGGGTAGGCGCTTCTCCATCGCTGCGATGACCCGCTGCACCCGGTCCCGTCGCTCGGCGACGGTGACGAGCGGATCGAATGCCCGCCGAGCCGCGGAGACCGCGGCGTCGACGTCGGCCGAGTCGCCGCTGGGCACATGGCCGATCACGGCTTCGGTCGCCGGATCGATCACGTCGATCACGCCATCCCCGGCGGGGGCGGTCCAGTGGCCGTCGATGAACAGTGAACTGTGTTCGTAGGTGGGCACGGTTAATCCTTTACAGAGCTCAGGGAATCAGGCTGGCGCGGATGTCGCGCTTGCCGTCGGCTGCGGCGAATGCCTCGTTGATGTCGTCGAGTGGGTATGACGCCACGGCGAGGCGCTCGAACGGCAGATGGTGCTGATGACGGTCGAGGAAGGTCAACGCCCGGGACAGCACTGCCGGGTCATAGAGCGAGACCCCGACCATGGTCTTGTTGGTGAAGACGAACCGGGACGGGTCGAACTCGAACGTCTTGCCGATGTTGATGTTGCCGATCTCGACGTAGCGGCCGAACTGGGCGAGCATCTGCAGGCCCTCGTCGATGGCCGACGGGTGCCCGACCACTTCGACCACCACGTCGGCGCCCTGGCCATCGGTCAACGCGCGCACCGCCTTGGCCCGATCCTTGGGCGTGGCAACCTCGTTCAGATCTATCACGGCGTCGGCGCCGAATGCGGTGGCCAGCTCGAGTCGTTCGGGTACCCCGTCGATCGCGATGACGTTGGCCGCACCGCGCGCCTTGGCGACCGCCACGGCATACAGACCCAACGCCCCGGCCCCCTGGACCACCACGTGTTCACCGAGTTGCAGGTCGACCCGCTCCAGCCCGTACATGACCTGCGATAGCGCACAATTCGCGCCAGCGGCGATATCGTCGCTCAGCGTGTCGGGAACGGTGTAGACGACGGCACCGGCCGGCAGTAGGTAGTAGTCGGCATAGCCGCCGACGAAATAGGGCGGCTCGTCGGCCCGGCCCAACATCGCCATCTTCAGGTTCAGGCAGGCGTTGCGCCGCCCGGCCAGGCAGTTGCGGCAGCGGTGACAGCAGTAGAAGTACGGGAATACCACGCGGGTGCCTGCGGTCAACGGTTTGCCGTTGGAGTCGGTGCTCACCCCGTCACCCAGGACCTCGATGGCTCCGACCATCTCATGACCCAACACGGTGGGGAGCTGCCCACCCAGTCCCCGCGTGGCGAAAGTGCCGTGCCAGGCGTGGATATCCGAGCCGCAGATGTTCGCCCGTAGCACCCGGATCAGAATTTCTCCGGGACCGACCTCGGGCAGGGTGACGGTTTCGATCTGGAACGGCTTGCCGGGCTCGTCGAAACGCGCGATGCGTCCTGTATGCACGAAAATCCCTTCAGTTGCTGGTGGATTCGAGGCGGAACCGCTGTCGCAGATCGCGTTTGAGCAGTTTGCCGCTGGGGTTCTTGGGCAGGGAGTCGACGAAGAAGATCTGTTTGGGCGTTTTGAACCCGGCGAGATGTTCGCGGCAGTGCCGCAGCACGTCGTCTTCGGTCAAACCGGCGCCGGCTCGAGCCACCACCGCGGCAACGACCGCCTCCACCCACACCGGGTGCGTCACCCCGAACACCGCGGCTTCCTCGATCCCGCTGTGCCGGTAGAGAACTTCTTCGACCTCGCGACTGGCGACGTTCTCTCCGCCGGTCTTGATCATGTCCTTCTTACGGTCGACCACGTGGAGTAGGCCGTGCTCGTCGTAGAACCCGAGATCGCCGGAGTGAAACCAGCCGCCGGTGAAGGCCTGGGCGGTCTTGTCCTCGTCGTCGAGGTAACCCAGCATCAAATGCGGGCTGCGATGCGCGATTTCGCCGACCGCTCCGGACTCGACCGGTACGTCGTGCTCATCGAGGATCACGGTTTCGACGTTGACCACGGGCCGGCCTGCCGACCCGGCGTGGGCGTCCTGCTCATCCGGTCCGAGGGCCGACGCGAGCGGCGCCATCTCCGTCTGGCCGTAGAAATTCCATAGCCGCAGATTGGGCAGCCGTCGGCGCATCTCGTGCAGGATCTCGGTGGGCATCGCCGAGGCGCCGTAGTAACCCTTGCGCAGGCTGGACAGATCGACCTCGTCGAAGACCGGGCTGCGCAGCAGGCTGATCCACACTGTCGGCGGTGCAAAGTAATTCGTGACACCGTATCGTTCGATCGTTCGCAGTACCAGCTCCGGATCCGGCCGGGGCACGATGATGCTGGTGGCTCCCAGGTAGATGTCAGTGGCCAGGAAGTTGTCCAGCTGTGCACAGTGATACAGCGGCAGTGAGTGGATTTCGACGTCGTCGCCGGACATGGAACCTGCCACGATCGTGCTGATGTACTGCCACATCAAACTGCGGCTGCTGTGCATCACGCCTTTGGGTCGTGATTCGGTTCCGCTGGTGTACATCACCCGCAACAGTTGATCGTCGTCGAGATGGACGTCGGGCACCGCGGCCGTGGTGGTCAGCAGGTCGGCGAAATCGAGCCAGCCGCTGGGGCTCGACTGCCCCGGGAATGTCAGCGCGATTTTCTGGCGCACTGCCGAGCCATGCGTCATCGCTTGCTCGGCGACCTCGACCAGACAACTCTCGACGATGAAACCGGCGGCCTGGCTGTGGCCGAGGATGTACGAAATCTCTTCTGCGGTGAGCATGAAGTTGATCGGGACCAGCACCACGCCGGCGCGTGCCGTGGCGAACGCCAACACGGCGTACTGCCAGCAATTGCGTGCCAACAATGCCACCCGGTCGCCGGGTGACAAACCGTTGTCGTGCAGGGCGGCTGCCGCCTGGTCCACCAGGTGATCGAACTCGGCGAAACTGAGGACGACGTCGCCGTCGATGATGGCGGTCTTGTCGGGCTGCCTGCGGGCCGAGCGGCGGGGGATGTCGGCGAGGTTGTGGCTGCGCGCCTGGGCGATGACGGCGGCGAGGTCGTCCGAGTGCATGTGCCGCAGGGTAGGCAGGCGAGTGCCCGCAGCGCGGTTCGTCTCCCGCTCAGTAGACAGGGTGGGGGAGTCCCGCCCGAAATCCTTCGATACTCGATCCCATGACGGCAACCACTGAATCTTCGTCGCGTGCGGATCGCGATCCAGACCCCGACGTTCTGCGCGGTCATCTGCTGCAGGCCGATCCCGGTGTGCTGGTTGCAGTGTTGGCGCAGATGACCGGCGATGCGTCGATCATCGATCGGTACGCCGTCAAGATCGAGTATGTTCCGGACCCACCGGAGCGGGCCGGAACCACGGACGCGGCCACCGCGGAGGCGCTGGCCGAGGAGATCATCGCCGCGCTCGGTCGTCCACGGCCGGCCGACGCAGCGCGGGTCGACGACCGCGACTTCTTCACCAGGCTGCTGCCGGTCGCCCTGGGCAGTGCCGTCGACGACGAACACGTGGATCTGCTGCTCGAGCAAGGCGGTTTCCGGCCGTCTCAGCCCACGCTGCCGCGCACCACGCCGATTCCCTCTTCCACCACGGTGACGATCATCGGCGCGGGCATCGCCGGTATCGCGGTGGCGCTGGCGGCGGCCGAGGAGGGAGTGCAGTTCGAGATCTTCGATCGCAACGACGAGGTGGGCGGTACCTGGCTGACCACCACCTATCCCGGCATCGGGGTGGACACCCCGTCGGCGTACTACTCGCTGTCGCGTGAGGTGAACCCGGACTGGTCGAACTACTACCCGCAGGGCGCGGAGTACCAGGCCTATCTGGTCTCGTTGGCCGACAAACACGATCTGCGTCGTCACATCCGCTTCAACACCGAAGTCGAGGCGTTGTGGTGGGATGAGGAGCGGGGACAATGGGAGATCCACTCCCGCTCCGCCGACGGCACCCAGAGCATCGACCATGCCACTGTCGTCGTGACGGCCGCGGGCTACTTGAACCGTCCGCGTTTTCCGAAGATCACGGGCCGGGACACGTTCGCCGGCACCAGCATTCATTCGGCGCAGTGGGACTCGTCGTTGGACCTGTCGGGCAAGAAGGTGGCGATCATTGGCGCCGGCTGCACGGCGGTGCAGATCGTCGATGCGTGCGTCGACGAGGTTGAGCACCTCACGGTGTTCCAGCGTCAACCGCACTGGGTGGCGCCGCGCAAACGGCTCTCCGACGAGGTGCCCGAGCATCGTCGCTACCTGGGACGGGTGCTGCCGTTCTACGCGATGTGGCACCGGCTCAAGTCGTACTGGGGCACGGCGGACAACAACTACCCGATCATCCTGCGCGACCCCGAGTGGTCCGAGACGCACCTGTCGATCTCGCCCACCAACGATGTGCTGCTGCAGATGTGCCTCGAGTACATCGATCGGATGTTCGGCGCCGGAACTGAATTGGCGAAGAAGGTGACCCCGGACTTCGCCCCATACGGCAAGCGGATCATTCGCGATCCCGGCGGTTACTACGCCGCGCTGACCCGCGACCACGTCGACGTGGAAGCCAGTGAACCCGCGGAGATCAACGAGCGCGGCATCGTCACTGCCGACGGTCGTCAGATCGATCTCGACGTGATCATCTACGCCACCGGCTACCACCTGGACTTCCTGTCCACGGTGGACATCCGGGGCCGTGACGGCAAGACCCTCGTCGAGGAGTGGGGCGACAGCCCGCGCGCCTACCGGGGTGGCACCGTGCCCGGTTTCCCGAACCTGTTCATCACCTCGGCCCCGAACTACAGCCCCGGACACGGTGCCGGCGCGAACTTCTCGATGGAAGTGCTGGCGCACTACATCTTCGAGTGTCTGCAGTTGATGGCCCTGCGTGGGGCGTCGACGATGGAGGTCACGCAACGTGCCTACGACGACTACGTTGCGGGGATAGACGACGCGATGCAGGGCACGGTCTGGTGCCATACCCCCAATGCCCACACCTACTACCGGTCGGGGTCCGGCCGCGTCGTGGTGGCCACACCGTACCGGTTGGTGGATCTGTGGCAGCAGCACCGAGCTCCGATCGAAGCGGACTTCGACCTCCGATGAGCCAGATTCTCGCCGGTAGAACGGCCTTGGTGACCGGCAGCAGTCGCGGAATCGGCCGGGCGATCGCGCAGCGGCTGGCGGCCGAAGGCGCAACCGTGGCAGTGACTGCCCGCGCGTTCTCCCCGACCCCGTCCACCCGGGCCGGGGTCACCGAGGCGATCCCCGGCACGATCGAGGAGACCATCGCGCTCATCGAACAGGCCGGCGGGTCCGCTTTCGGGTTGGCTGCCGATCTGGAAGACAGCGCCGCCCGCGACGGGCTGATCGACGCCGTGGTCGGCCGCACCGGGCGGCTCGACATCCTGGTCAACAACGCCGGATATGCCGACTACTCCGTCGTCGAAGACATGCCAGTGGAGACCTTCGACCGCACGGTGGAGCACTATCTGAAGACGCCGTTTGCGTTGACGAAAGCCGCTGTGCCGCACATGCGGTCGCAGGGTGGGGGCTGGATCGTCAACATCGGATCAGTTACCGGGGTGGCGCCGGTGCGGCCCTACCGCGACTACAACAAGACCGCCGGTGACGTGATCTATGCATCGTGCAAGGCTGCGCTGCATCGGTTCACCCAGGGCGTGGCCGCCGAGCTGCTCGACGCGAACATCGCGGTCAACTGCGTCGGCCCCTCCACCGCGGTCCGCACGCCGGGCGCGGCATCGTTGATCCCGGATACGTTTCCGACCGAACCTGTCGAGTATCTTGCTGAGACGGTGCTGGCGATGTGCCACCTGCCCGCCGCGGAGCGGACCGGCTTGGTGGCGTTCAGCCTGCACTACCCGTGGTCACAGCAGCTGCCGGTGCATTCCCTCGATGGTGCGACGGTGCTGCCGCCCCTGGAGCCGCCGGCGTCGGCGAATACCAACATCCTGCCTGCGGGGCTCTAGGTCGGGCGTGCTTTCGCGTAGAGGGCGCTCTGTCCGCGTGAGTCACAGATTTCGGCCGGGTGTCCGATGTGCCCGCCTAATAGCGACAACTCAGCGACAATCGCCCCAAAGGTACTCATGGGAACCAGTTGTCACACCGTCGTTCAATACTCGCGTCACTTGAGTCGCGAAATGCCCCATGTGTCACGCATTTTCGCTTGCCCAGTCATCAGCGACAGAGTCGCTCGTATGCGGACACTGGACGGATGAGGCGCGTGAGATCACAGGTGTACGAGTGGCGAATCCGAAGAGCGACAATGTGTCTGATGAGGTTAAGGTTGCCGCTGTGGCGATTGTCGCTGAGTTGTCGCT
>NZ_LZJD01000005.1:0-5528 GCF_001666875.1 Mycobacterium sp. E802 | reverse complement strand
CGGTTCATCGGTGAACAATGCTTGGTCCGGTGGCCCAACCATATGGGCCCGAACGGCTTTCGGGGTGATCCCCAGATCTAACTCACCCTGGGTGTCATCGGCCAGCAGCCGGCGGGCCTCCTCGATGAGCAGACCCAACTCGGCGTCATCACGCGCAGAGCCCACATGACGAACAATCCGGCGGCGCCCGTCCACGGATTCGGCGATCTGGACTGCCGTCGCGCCCGAGGCCGTGCGCACTCGCCGAATCCAGACCATCCAGGCAGCCTACTGATCCAAATTAGTGCCTAGCGGGTGCACTAAGCTAAGGCATCACCGCAGGTCAACGCGCCGCCGCTCTCGAAAACAGGCCGAAGTGACCCAACTCGGGTCGGACTATCTCTTCGCCCGCAGCACCGGGCATATGGGATCGCTGATGAATCTGTTGCGACAAGGTTGCTATATCGCCATCAAGAGCGGCACGGAGCGATTGAGCATCGAGTTGCTCAATGGCATCCGAATTGACAGTGCCGCCGAGCTTGGTCGCCGACAACTGGAGACGGCGTTCCGTACCGGCAACATGAGCACGCGCGGGCCGAGAAAGCCCAAACGATAGGCAAACCCTCGCGGCCCCTGCACCGCGTGCCCCGACGAACCGCTGGGACAACTTACCGAGAGATGCTGTCGGACCGGGTGGTGCCACGCCGCGGCGCACACCGTGACACATCGGTCTGCGCAACAGTATCTGTGCCGCCGCGCGTGAATAACCCAACTGTCCGGCACCCAGGCCCTGGGCGGGATGGAGATGAGGGCACGACTGCGATGTCTGGTCCTGCCGCTCGCTGAGCCACCGTCACCTACGAAATGGCGATGAGGCGACGACCGCGAGCAAAAAGGTATTGTCGAAGGTGATTCAGTATGAATCGTCAGGAGGGTGCGCGATGTTGCCCGAGGAAAAGCGTGCGACGAGCACTGCGCAAGGGTTGATGCGAATTGCTGCACGTCACCGACTCGCCCAGCGAGAGTTGGAACGGGCCATCTTCGCCGCTGCCCATCAATGGGGTCTGACGCAGCGGCAAATCAGCGATGCAGTCGGCGTGTACTCGCAGGCCACTGTGCAACGAATTTTGAGGCGATTCGCCGAGGAGCCGGCGCGGCTGTCGGAGACCCCCACAGAGGTGATCGACCAACGCGCCGCCGGCCTGATCAGTGACGACGCGATGATCCAAAAGCTCCTCACCCGGACATACACCTTCGGGGAAGTGGCGCGCACCCACGGCGTTGCGACAGACGCATACACGCCGGGTGACTGGGATGAAGTCGAAATGGCCTACTACGTGGGCCTGCTCAGCGATGCTGAATTCGATACCGTGGCTCGACGTCATCTGGGCTGAGAACACCGTCGTGCCGACCCTTCACGCGACTTGTACGGCAGTTGGAATGCTGATTGTGGAGGGTCGGTCTACGACCGCGCCCTTGGCTGCGAATATCGCCAACGGGGGAGCGGTCAGTGAGAGGTTGGTTGTCCGGTCGTGGTGATTTCGTTGTCCGGATCTTGTCTAATGCAGATCCGGATGTAGGCGCCAATGGCATGGCGGCCGGCCGGGGCATGAGAGATCCCAACCTGTTCCTGGTGGGCACCGTGGTGTCGCACCTCGTGAGTGCTGGACGGCGAACACGGGATCAGGGGCCGGTGTGAGGGGGTTTGTTGGCCGGTGGCTGGGGCGTAGCGGTATTTCGTAGCGATGGGCCAGTTGCGTGACGGTGAAGCGCGATACTCCGATGGTTGTCGCGATCGTCGCTAGGCTCAGATTCTGCTTGGTGTAGAGGTCTACGAATACGTCCCGGGGCAGGCAGTGCGCAGCGTGCCGTGTGGCCCGGCCGACGCCGCGTCCGCCGAGGGGAAGATCTGCGCGAGGTGCGGGTTGATCGCTCAAGATCGCACGGATGGAGTCGATATCGGAGCCCACATAGTGGGCCGCAGCCCTCAATGACAGGCGCTCCTCACGAATCTGGTGATGCAGCACCGCCACATCGACATCATGCCAACCAGCCGCGGATTCGGCACAATTGGCGGCGGGTTCCCAGCGCAGGGGTTCGTGACTGAGTCCATGACCGTCAAGGAACTCTCGCCCCGTCGCCTCCAAGGCAGTGGCCAACTCGGGTGTCAGTACCCTCGGAATCTCGGCCAATGCGCTCCAAAACTTGGGCTTCGCGATGGCGTGTGGACTGAGCCTGGCTGGCGATCCTGTCAGGCGTTCGTAGAGCCAGCATCGGTAGAGCTGAACCTTGACTGCTCGGCCCACGGCAGTGCCGCACTCCCGACACATGCTGTGCCATTGAGAGTCCGGAAGTAATTCGCGGTAGGACAGGTTGCGGCGTCGGGCGTAATCGATGGGGCAGCGCTGATCGTCGAGTTGCTCAGCCAAACTCGCCAGTGCGCTGGCGGTTCTGCTCCAGTGGGCGCGCGCATGGAGCATTTGTAAGACTCGCGTCACGTCGCGAGGCGTCGTCACCGAGCCCAGTTCAGTGCAGGCCTGGGTCACGGTGATGGGGGAATCGACGAGTAGGAGTGCGACGCCGAGCGCGCTGCGCAACCGGCTGAAACCTAGACCGGTGCAGCTGAATTGGGCACCCCAACGCGGCCATGCTAGTGCGGGGACGCAACGGCCTCGTGTTCTGCCGCTATTCGTCGGTTCGAGAGGGCGAATAGTTTTCCCGCTGTGACGTAGTTGCTCGACGGCGCCCAGTGTGGGGACCAGTGACGGCAACAGGGCACTGCGTGCCGCAGAGGTGATGTAGTGGCCACGAAGACAAAGAGCTTTCAGCGCTGGCGCTACACGCTGACTTTTCGTCTGAATCACGTCTTGAAGGTGCTGGACTGCCTCGGCCTTCGTTTTGTCTAGTGCAGGAAGTGTCAGGCAGGCCGCGGCGGCGACCGTCGCAGCGGTCGTCGTGTCATAACTCAACGCCCACGGCAACGGCGCGGAGGGCAGGTAGGCACTGGCTCCGGCCTGCGACGCATAGGCGGTCCACACCGCAGACGGTAGATGCGTCTGCAGCACCAGGCGGTCGCTGTGACGCAGCAGCTGCTCACCGATCACCGTCATGTCCGCGAATAGCTGCGCACTTGTCACTGGGCTGCTGACGTAGATACCACTCGACGTGGATCCACGGGCCAGCACATCGAGGATCTCACGCTGCACCTGCAGTGCAACCTCGTCAAGGGAGCAGGTTAGGGCAGAGTCGGCCAGACGCGCACCGCAACGTCGCGGCGTTCTGCCGCCCGGCGCATCCAACGCACAGCGCATGCACAAACCGGGGGTGGGGATGAGGCCTTCGGGCAGGGGCACAATCCGCTGCCGACGAGAACATTGCGGACACACATCCACGAGAAGGCAATCGTGGAGGGGACATGCGAAAGCCCAACGCAAACGCCACCACACAGGCCAGCGACCGCCATTATCTGCGAGACATCGTGGGCAGAACCGTGAGCCCGGCAAGGCAAATGGCGGTTGACCTCCTGGCCCGCCATGCGACGACAGCCACGATGCAGGCGTCATCGCCTGCAGTACCGTCACGTCGACCCCCGTCGTGAAGCTCAGCGGCGCAAGCTGTGCGGCAGTCGCTGACTGCCGGCATGTCTTCATCGCATTCTCGCGCGGATTCAGGCCGACAGCGGTGAGAATATCGACCCACATCGCACCGGAACGAGCCGCGAGAGCCTCGAGCCAGGAGTCCATCTGTTCACCGGGCACCGGCTCCACCCGCAAAGGCAGAGTCCGCAGAGCGGATTGAATCCTCGGCGGTAGTCGTCCACGGTTGCCTACGTCCTGCCTGTGGTGGGCGCTGACCTCCACCACTCACACTGTGCACTACTAGTAGTGCATTTGCGGCAGAATGGAGATGGTTCCTTCATGCGTGCGTCGGCACAGTTGACGCTGGCGTCCGAGGCGTAGGATGTACTACTAGTAGCACTTCGCGGAGACTCTGGCGTTCCAGTCGGCTTGATGCGCCGACATCGGCAATTGGCCACCATGTCAGTGGGTAAATAAGGAGTTGCGGTGACGACGATCAACCCCCGCGGCAACCGCGCTGCGACCCAGAAGAAGAGCCGCAGCGGTTCGGGAACGCGTCAGCGCAACCGCCAGTGCAAGCTCAGCCTGCTCAACGCGGAGGCAGATTTCTTGGAGCAAATCGCCTCAGGTAAAGGCCAGTCCGTTCAACAATTACTTCTCCGCGAGTGGGTGTGGCCCACGATGGTTGCCGCCGGAATCGACGTGCCGGAACTGAGGCGAGACAGCATCGTCTAGCGCAGCCGCATGTTTATCGGCAGCGCCGGCTGCTCGACGGTCGGGCTGTCCACGGCTACGTGTGGGCGTATGCCGTGCTCTCGGCGGCTCTCTAGTTGCCTCGACTGCGAACAAGCTGGGTTGTTTGGATGCAGACTCGCTTGAAAGCGACGGACGTAAGCGGGTACCCGATCGACAGGATGGTGCCGGCTGCTATCGCGTTGGATACGATCCTCTGCCCTACTAGTAGGGCAGACAGGCGTGCCGGTCCCCGTTTGTCTTGACGAGTGCCCACGCGTCCGAGCCAGAACGACCCTCAACGGGTGGCTCAATGGGAGCAGTGGCGGGCCTCTGTCGGGCATCACATACGCCTGAGGCGAACAGAATTGGGAATGACGCAAGAAATGCTGGCGCTTGAATCCGGCGTTACTCGAAACGTTCTGATCGACGTCGAGCTGGGAAAGCGCGGACTGCTCTACGAGCGCCTCTTTGATATCGCCGAAGCCTTGGGAGTTTCGGCCGGCGAGCTGCTCGACGGTCCTAAGACGCGGACATCCACCCCGCGCCGAAAACGCTAGGCCTGCGCTCTCAGCCGTAGCGTTTCGGGCTCCGTCTGGCGGAACGGCCGACTATGCGATCAATCAGAACTCGTACTGCACAGCGCGAGCCCGAAGTGTTACAGAACGGCCCCCAGGTCGCTGACGGTGAAACGCCAGGTCGACCCGCCGCTCGGCGTCGGTACGGTCCGCGGCTTCGTCGCAGCGACCGCACCCGCGTCAGCCGGTGCGCCGTGTGGGGCAGGGTCCCAGGAGGGCACTCGAGGGCGTCGAAACGTGTAGTTCCTACAGCTTGCGCGGCCGGCTCTTAACCTCGGCAGCCCGGCACTTCTGCTCAGTCACTCTCTGGGACCCCGCCCAATCAATGTATCACTAGTAGTGCTGTCCTGGAAGCTCCGCAGTATCTTGCTGCTGCATGTTTGTGTCAGATGTTGGCCTAATTCTTCCCCTCCTCGATAGCCCTCATAGAGCCCTCGGGGCGGCTGTATGTTGAGTATGTGAGTGTCGACGTCCCATGGCCGTCGCCGCCACGGTTGTGGGGTCGCCTGATACGTTGCTGCGGGCATGCCTGCGGCACGGCGATTCCCGGCTGAGGCACTGTTGGCAATCGGGTTTTCGGTGGTGCTTGAACGCTGCGGAAGGCGTCGGCGTCGTCACTGACGGAAACGATCCAAATACGCACCAAGCGTCTGGTCGAAGT